>NZ_JAIUKC010000029.1:0-13105 GCF_020177435.1 Saccharopolyspora sp. 7B
CACGCGCGCGCCCGCGCCGGCCCCCGTCTCTGGGTTGGCGCCCCCCCCGCCCCCGCCCCGCGGGGGGGGGGGGCGGCGGCCCGCCCGCCGCGGCGCCGCGGGGGGCCTGCCGGACGGGGTGTTCAACGTGGTACCGGGCCGCGGCGAGCAGGCCGGGCAGGCGCTGGGCAGGCACCCGGACGTGGACAAGATCGCGTTCACCGGTTCCGCCGAGGTCGGCCGCCGCTTCCAGGTGTACGCGGGCGAGTCCAACGGCAAGCAGGTCGCCGTCGAGGCGGGCGGCAAGTCGCCGCAGCTGGTGCTGCCGGACGCCGACCTCACCGCGGCGGCCTCGGCGATCGCGTGGGGGATCTTCTACAACGCGGGGCAGACCTGCAACGCCGGATCGCGGCTGGTCGTGCACCGCGACGTCGAGGACCGGCTGCTGGCCGAGGTGGTGCGGCTGACCGAGGAGACGTTCCGCGTCGGCGACCCGCTCGACCCGGCCACCGTCGTCGGCCCGCTGGTCGACGAGGCGCAGCTGCGGCGGGTGTCCGGGTACGTGGCGCGCGGCCTCGCCGACGGCGCCACCGCGGTGCTCGGCGGCGAAGCGCTGCACGGCACCTTCTTCCCGCCGACGATCCTGGCCGGCGTGCCGCCGGAATCGCCCGCGGCGCGGGAGGAGATCTTCGGGCCGGTCCTGACCGTGCTCGGCTACGACGGCGACGCGGACGAGGGCGTCCGGCTCGCCAACGACACCGAGTACGGGCTGGTCGCCTCGGTGTGGACCCGGGACGTGACGACCGCGCACCGGGCGGCGCGGCGGCTGCGCGCGGGCACCGTGTGGGTCAACACCTTCGACGCCAGCGACGTGATCACGCCGTTCGGCGGGTTCGGCGCCAGCGGGGCCGGGCGGGACAAGTCCCTGCACGCGCTGGCCGGGTGCACCGCGCTCAAGACCACCTGGATCGACCTGTCCTGACCGGAGGTGTCCGCATGCGCGACCAGGAGCTGCCCGCCGACGGGCTCAGCATCGAACCGACCTGCCGCATCGAGTTCGGCCCGGGGCGCATCGCCGCGCTGCCCCGGCTGATCGACGAGCTCGGCCACCACCGGGTCTACCTGATCACCGACCGGGGCGTGCGCGCCGCGGGAATCCTGGACCGGGTGCTGGCGGTGCTGGCCGAGGCCGGGCTGGAGCACGCCGTCTTCGACGACGTCGCCGCCAATCCCACGTTGTCCACTGTGGAAACCGGTGCGGCGGGGCTGGAGCGGTTCGGCTCGGCCGCCGTGGTCGCGCTCGGCGGCGGATCACCGCTGGACGCGGCGAAGGCCATCGCGCTGCGGGCCCAACCGCGGCTTCCGGGGCTGCCGCTGGTGGCGATCCCCACCACCGCCGGGACCGGCGCCGAGACCAACGGATTCGGCGTCATCGAGGACCCGGCCACCCGCCGCAAGGTCTATCTGGGACACGCCTCGGTGCGGCCCGCCGTCGCCGTGCTCGACCCGGAGCTCACCACCGGGCTGCCCGCGCGCATCACCGCCGCCACCGGGCTGGACGCGCTGGTGCACGGCATCGAATCGCTGTCGTCCCGTGGCGCGAACCCGATCTCCGCGGCCTACGCGGCGCAGGCCATCGCGCTCGTCGCCCGCTGGCTGCCCGTCGCGCACCGGGACGGCACCGACCTGGAGGCGCGTTCCCGGGTGATGCTGGGCGCGCACCTGGCGGGGCAGGCGCTCACCCTGTCCGGGCTGGGACTGGTGCACGGCCTCGGGCACGCGATCACCGGTCATGCCGGGACGCCGCACGGCGTGGCGCTGGCCGCGGTGCTGGAGACCGTCATGGAGTTCAACGCCGACACCGCGGGGGAGGCCTACGCCGACGCGGCTCGTGCCATGGGGGCCGGCGGTGGCGCGGCCGCGGCGATCCGGTGCGCTCGCGACCTCGCCGACGGGCTGGAGATCCGCTCCCCGCTGCGGGACCTGGGCGTGCGGCGCGACATGCTGCCCTCGATCGCCGCGGCGGCGGCCGCTGACCCCGTGACCCGCAACAACCCCGCCGACGCAGCGGAACCCCAACTCCACGACCTCCTCCGGACCACCTACTGACCGGTCACCTGTCGTCGGACCTCCCCGCGCCCCCACCGTCCTTCCTGTCAGCGGCGCAGCCGCTGAGCAGCCGACCACCCGAGCAACTCGCACCGCCGCGGCTTCTCAGCTGGTTCCTCGCGAGGACAGCGATTTCTCCTGCGGGAGCCACCGGTGAAAACGATCCCGCAGCGAGAATCCCGCTGAGGTTCCGCCACCCGCCCCACCCCGCAACAGGAGTTGAGCCGGCTCGTCACCGCCGTTCGAGTACGCCGCGGATGAAGGCTGCTTGTCCGGCGTGCTGCAACCCGTCCGCGAGCACGCTCACCAGGCGCACCCCGCGGGTGACCGGCGGGCTCCAGTCCGCGTCGATCACCTCGTCCAGGTCCGCGTCGGTGAGCGCGCGGACGTAGCTGACGGTCCGCTCGTGCACCGCGTCCTGGTAGCCGAGCAGGAGCTCGGCGGAGGCCTGCACCTGCGCGACCTGGCCGGAGCTGTGCCCGTAGCCGATGTCCGCCGCGTCGAAGGGCAGGTCGAACCGGTCCCGCCAGCCCTCGGCCAGCCACGCCTGCTCGGTCCCGGCGGCGCCCGCCAGGTGGTCGTCCTGCACCCGCGTGAGGTGCCAGGCGAGCCAGGCGATGGTGTTGGCCTGCGGGTCGAGGCGGAACTCCAGCTGCTCCGGTTCGAGTCCGCGGACCGCCTCGTGCACCGCCCCCTGGATCCGGTCGTATCCGTCGACGAGCACGTCTGCGCTGGTCATGTCGCTCAGCGTCCCTTCCCGGTGGTTCGGATGCTCCGCGCCCCACGGTACGGGCAGGCACCGGCGCGGGCACCCGACACCGAGTCCGATCCGTCCGGTTCCCCGACACGTCGAGTCCACAGTGTACGAAGAACACGTGATCGAACAGTCCCCGCGATCGCCTTGAAGCCCGGTGGCCGTGCGGGTAGACACCTCGGAGGAACGAGTCCCCCGCGCCCACCGGGCGCGCGACCGAACGTGAGGTGCCATGAGCGACGCGGAACCGACCTCGGTGGAACGAGCGCGGGCCCTGCTGGCGCGGCACCCGGTCCTGGACGGGCACAACGACCTGCCGTGGGCGCTGCGCAAGCACCGCGCCTACGACCTGGAGCGGCTGGACATCGCCCAGGACCAGTCCGCGTCGCTGCACACCGACCTGGCGCGGCTGCGCGCGGGCGGGGTCGGCGGTCAGTTCTGGTCGGTCTACGTGGAAGCCGAGCTGCAGGGCGCCCGCGCCCCCCCCGCCACCCTGGAGCAGATCGACTGCGTGCTGCGGCTGGTCGAGCGGCACCCCGACCGGCTGCGCCTGGCGGGCACCGCAGCGGAGGTGCGGGCCGCGATGGCCGACGGTCACATCGCCTCGCTGATGGGCGCCGAGGGCGGGCACAGCATCGCCTGCTCGCTGGCCACGCTGCGCGCCTTCCACGCGCGCGGTGTGCGGTACCTGACGCTCACGCACAACGACAACGTGCCGTGGGCCGACTCGGCGACCGACGAACCCGCCGCGCACGGCCTCACCCGCTTCGGCGAGGAGGTGGTGCGGGAGATGAACCGGATCGGGATGCTGGTGGACCTCTCGCACGTCTCCGCCGACACCATGCGGCACGCCCTGCGCGTCTCCCGCGCCCCGGTGATCTTCTCGCACTCGTCGTCGCGCGCGCTCTGCGACCACCCGCGCAACATCCCCGACGACGTGCTCGCCGCGCTGCCCGCCAACGGCGGCGTCGCGATGGCGACGTTCGTGCCCACGTTCGTGCGGCAGGAGACCCGGGACTGGCTGCGCGACTACGAAGCCGCGCTGGCCGCCGCGGGGATCGACGCGGACGACGGCGAGCGGGTGCGCGCGTTCCGCGCCGAACACGAGGCCGAGCACCCGTGCCCGCGCGCCACCGCGGCCACCGTCGCCGACCACCTCGACCACATGCGCGAGGTGGCAGGCATCGACCACCTGGGGATCGGCGGCGACTTCGACGGCGTCGTCAGCACCCCCGAGGACCTCGCCGACGTGGCGGGGTACCCGAACCTGTTCGCCGAACTGATCGATCGCGGCTGGTCCGAAGAGGACCTCGCGAAACTGGCCCACCGCAACGCGATCCGCGTGCTCGGTGACGCCGAACGGGTCGCGGACCGGCTGCGCGCCACCGAGCGCCCGTCGGTCGCCACCATCGAGGACCTGGACGGCTGACCCCGCCGCCCCGCCCGAATCGGGGGAGCATGCACCATGCGAGCACCACCCACCGAGGTGATGTTCGCCGTACCGGGAACACCCGCCGCGGCGGCGGAGTTGTTCCCACGAGTCATCCGGAGCGAAAGAGGTATTCATGTCGAAGCTGGCGCAGGTAGGCGTCACCGGTCTCGCGGTCATGGGGCGCAATCTGGCCCGCAACTTCGCGCGCAACGGCTACACCGTGGCCGTGCACAACCGCTCCGTCGGACGCACCCACGAGTTCATGGAGCGCTTCGCCGAGGAAGGCGAGTTCGTCGCCGCCGAGTCCGCGGCCGACCTGGTGGCCTCGCTGGAGCGCCCCCGCCGGGTCGTCATCATGGTCAAGGCGGGCGGCCCCACCGACGCGGTGATCGACGAGCTGGCCCCGCTGCTCGACGAGGGCGACGTGATCATCGACGGCGGCAACGCGCACTTCGAGGACACCCGCCGCCGCGACGAGGCGCTGCGCGCCCGCGGCCTGCACTTCGTCGGCACCGGCATCTCCGGTGGTGAGGAGGGCGCGCTGAACGGCCCGTCGATCATGCCGGGCGGTTCCGCGGAGGCCTACGAGTCGCTCGGGCCGATGCTGGAGAAGATCAGCGCCCACGTGGACGGCACCCCCTGCTGCACGCACGTCGGCCCCGGCGGCGCCGGGCACTTCGTGAAGATGGTGCACAACGGCATCGAGTACGCCGACATGCAGCTCATCGCCGAGTCCTACGACCTGCTGCGGCACGCGGGCGGGCTGGAACCGGCCGCCATCGCCGACGTGTTCCGCGGCTGGAACGAGGGCAGGCTCGCCTCGTACCTGGTGGAGATCACCGCCGAGGTGCTCACCCACACCGACGCCCGCACCGGCTCCGCGTTCGTGGACGTCATCCAGGACCAGGCGGAGCAGAAGGGCACCGGCCGCTGGACGGTGCAGACCGCGCTCGAACTGGGCGTCCCGGTCTCCGGCATCGCCGAGGCGGTGTTCGCCCGCAGCCTGTCCGGGCACGGCGACCTGCGCGAAGCCGCCCGCGGCCTGGCCGGTCCGCAGCCCGCCGCGCTGTCCGGGGAGGACGCGAAGCGGCTCGCCGAGGACGTGGAGCAGGCGCTGTACGCGTCGAAGGTCGTGTCCTACGCGCAGGGCTGGAACATGATCTCGGTGGGCAGCCGTGAGTACGGCTGGGACGTCGACCTGGGCGCGATGGCCACGATCTGGCGCGGTGGCTGCATCATCCGCGCCGCGTTCCTGGACCGGATCCGCAACGCCTACGCGGCGGACCCGGCGCTGCCGACGCTGCTGGCCGACGCCGAGTTCTCCCGGGAGCTCGCCGCCGCGCAGGACGCGTGGCGCCGCGTGGTGGTCACGGCCGCCGAGCTGGGCATCCCGACGCCGGGCTTCTCGGCGGCGCTGTCGTACTACGACGCGCTGCGGGCGGAGCGGCTGCCCGCCGCGGTGACGCAGGCGCAGCGCGACTACTTCGGCGCGCACACCTACCGGCGCACCGACGTGGAGGGCTCGTTCCACACCCGCTGGGACACGAACCGGGACGAGGAATCGGCCTGATCGGTGCCACCAGGGCCCGCGGTGCGCTCCGGCGTGCCGCGGGCCCCCGCGTCCGTGGCCCGTTCGGCGGTCGACGCGCCCGGTCGGGTGCGGCGGTGTGGCGCGCGGTCGATCCCGTCCCTCGTCCGCCGGTGCCGTTAGGCCGACGGAGTGCATTCGGTAACGACCGTCCGTGTTCGGCGACATGTCCATCGAGCCTGGTGAACGGCATCGGGCCCGATGCGCCCTCCGGGGCGGAAAAGAGAAAACGGACATGGGTATGCGGACGTTCCCGCAGCTGCCGAACGCGTCCTCCCGGCCGCGGCCGCACCAGCGCAAGTGGCCGTGGATCACCGGTGGCGTCTTCCTGCTGCTGTTCGTCGTCGGTCTGGCGGCCTCGTGCGCTTCGCCGCCGCAGGCCGAGCGGGCTCCGGTCTCCCCGGTGGCGACCACCCCGGTGCCGGTCGAACCGGCGGAAGCGGAGGTCGCGGAACCCGAGGTGGCGCTGCCGGTCGTCGAGGGTCGCGGCGCCCGGGCGGTGCTCGACGAGCTGCGCGCGCTGGGGCTGACCGCGGTGACCGCGGTGTCCGACGACGCGTCCTCGGCGATGCCGGTACCGGAGACCTGGGTGGTCAGCGGCATCGAACCGGCGGCGGGCACCGCGGTGCGGCTGTCGGCGCCGGTCGTGGTGCGGCTGGTCGCGCCCGCGCCGCCGAGCCCGGCGCGCCTCCCGCGTACCGTGGACAGCGCCCCCGAGGCCCCCGTCGACCCGGCACCCGAGCCGGAGCCGTACGTCGCGAAGACCTACGACGCCCCGGAACCGTCGGTGTACTACCAGAACTGCGACGCGGCCCGCGCGGCCGGCGCGGCACCCGTGTACCGCGGCGACCCGGGCTACCGCCCGAAGCTCGACCGGGACGGCGACGGCATCGGCTGCGAGAACTGACCCATCGGTGCGGGCCGTCCACCGCGGGGTGGACGGGCCGCGCGCACCGGGATCAGCCTTCCAGCTTCGCCCGCAGGAATTCGAGCGTGGCGCCCCACGCCTTGGCGCCCTGCACCGGGTCGTAGGTGCCCATGTGGTTCTTCTCGTTGAAGAACGCGTGCCCGGCCGGGTAGATCCGGAAGTCCGGGCGGGTGCCGGACTCGTTCTCGATGCGGTCGGCGAGCGCTTCGACGGCGTCCGGCGGGGCCATGGCGTCCTGCTCGCCGAAGTGCCCCAGCAGCGGCGCGGTCAGGTTCTCGAAGCTGGGGTAGTCCTCGCCGAGCACCCCGTAGAACGGCACCGCGGCGCCGATCTTGTCGCCCTGCTGCGCGGCGAGCACCAGCACGAACCCGCCGCCCATGCAGAACCCGACGGCGCCGATCTTCTCGCTGGTGACGGCGTCGAGGGACAGCAGGTGGTCCACGGCCCCGCCGAGGTCGCGGGCGGCGCCCTCCACCGGCAGCTCCTGCATGAGCTGCCCGGCTTCGTCCGAGTCGTGCGTGGTGCGGCCGCCGTAGAGGTCGGGGGCGAGCGCGACGAACCCTTCGGCGGCGAGCCGGTTGGTGACGTCGGCGATGTGGTCGGTGAGCCCCCACCACTCCTGGATCACCACGACGCCGGGCCCGCTACCGGATTCCGGCAGGGCGAGGTAGCCGTGCGCGGTGTGCCCGTTGCTGGGGAAGGTCACGTTCTGCAAGGGGTTGTCAGCCATGCCCGCATTGCACCACCTGCGGGCACCGGTCGGCATCGGGTGGGGTGGGTGGCGTCAGAGTTCCCGCAACCGGGTCAGGACCGCCTCCAGCACGGCGAGGTCCGGGCGCGTCCCCCGCGCCGGTTCGGCGAGGTCTCCGCTGCGCAGGTGGACCCAGCCGGTGCCGTACCGCGCGCGGTCCGGCGCGGGGAGCCCGCCGCGCCCGTCGACGGCGCTCACCGGGACCGCCGGGACAGGTCGAGCGCGCACGCCGGGCAGCGGCTCCCGGTCCACCCCGGCAGCACGGCGAGGCCGTCGGGTGCGAAGCTCCGGCCGCACCGCGCGGTGAGCTCCCGCCCGCGCGCGGCCGGGTGCCGGACCTCGAACGCGTGGCTGATCAGCCCGGTCACGCCGAGCGCGGTGCTGCGGTAGCGGGCGAAGAAGATCATCGCTGCTCCCGCGGGGCCGGCCGGCGGTGGGCGAGCGGTGGCACGTGCCCGGCCCGCTCCCGGCAGTCCGGGCACACCCCGGAGGGCAGCAGGAACCCGGGCCAGGACGGGCGGACCTCGCGTCCGCACAGCGCCCGCGTCACGCATCCCGGCGTCCACCGCCAGTCGGCGGGTACCGCGTGCGACACCGACCGGTACCGGCTCCCGACCCATTTCACCCCATGTCCACCATCACTCATGGTGGCAGTGTCGTGACGGAGGGTGCGTGGACGTCAGGTCAGCGGGGTGGTCATCATGGGTAACCGTGGGTCTGCCCAACGAAGCACTGCGTGCGGCGCGGCTCCGGGTCGCGTCGAGCCGCGCACCCGGTGAGCCGATGTCGAGGTCCGAGCTGGCGTCCGCGGTGTCGGCGTGGTTGTGGCGGGAGACCGGCAAGCGCCACGACCTCGACCCGCACCTGCTGGCGAAGTGGGAGCGGGGTGCGGTGCGGTGTCCGACGGCGCCGTACCGGGCGGCGTTGCGCGCGGTGCTGGGCGTCGCCTCGGACGCCGATCTCGGTTTCGCCGACTCCGTTCCGGAACCACCGCTGGCCCCGGCCGGGCCCGACCCGGCGGAGCACGGCCCACCGGCGGGCGCGGACTACGTCGAGTCGTTGCGGGGTGCGGTTCGGCAGTTCGTGCGGATGGACTCCTTGCTCGGTTCGGGGGAGGTGGTGGACGCGGTGGTGCGGCGGTTCCGGGATGCGCAGCGGGTGTTGGCGTCGGGTCGGTATCGCTCGGGTGTGGAGCGGGATCTGGAGGTGGTGGCGGCGGAGTTGGGTGAGGTCGCGGGGTGGATGTTGATCGATGCGCAGCGGCATGCGGAGGCGCGGGCGATCAATGCCGAAGCGTTGATGTTGGCGCAGATCGCGGGGGACACCTCGATGCAGTGGTTCATCCTGTCGAACCAGGCGTTGGCGTCGACCGGCAGCGGGCGTCCGCGGGAGGCGCTGCGGATCGCCCAGCGCTTCGGCTCGGACGATCGGTTGCCCGGCCGGGTGCGGGCGTTGTTCGACGTGCGGGCGGCGCGGGCGCTCGGAGAGCTGGGTGCGACGTCGGATGCGGAGCGCGCGTTCGCACGAGCGCGGGTCACCGTCGACGAGGGGATCGACGGGCGCGACCCGCCGTGGACGTGGTGGGTGGACGAGCAGGTCGTCTCGGCGCACCGAGGACTGATGTACGCCACGTCGGGCCACCCGGCGCGAGCGCTGCCGCACCTGGCGGCCTCGGCCGAGGGCGCTGAGCAGGTCGCCGACTACCGCTGGGGCCTGTACATCCACCGCGCGAACCTGCTCGACGCACTGCTCGCGGCGCGCGACCTGGGTGAGGCGGAGCGGGTGGCGGTGCGGATCGCTCCGATGGTCGGCCAGATCGCGTCCGGCGCCACCGAGCAGGTGCTGCGCCGCGCGCTCTCCCGCACGTCGCGGGCACCGCTGCCCAGCACCCTCGCCGACGTCCTCGACCACCTCCGCCACCGCCTGCCGCAGCGCTGAGCGCCCACCGCGCCACGCCCCGACTCACCTGGGTCGGGGTGCGTCAGAGCTGGTCGATGGCGTGCACGGCGGAGACCTCGTAGAGGTGCGGTTCGTAGGACTCGGCCACCTCGGCGGCGGCGGTCATGTGCGGCTGCGCGACCGGGTTCGCGAGCATCGCGCGGAACGCGTCGGCGTCGCTCCACTGCGCGTAGTTGACGACCTTGGTGCCGTCGGTGCTGGCGTGGATGTTCGCGGACACGAAGCCGGGCAGCGTGATCATGACCTCTTCGGTCGCCTGGTCGAGCAGGTCCACGAGCTCGCGCTGGCGCTCCGGGCGGACGGTGAAGACGTTGATCAGGGTGGCCAGCGGCGCGCCCTGCTCGATGGTGCTCGGCATGGGGTTCTCGCAATCGTCGGTGTCAGCTTTCTGACACAAACATTCTGTGTCAGGAAACTGACGTGAGTCAAACCGGCGCCGACCCGGCCACCCGGTCGTGCGCCACCGGCCGCACGGTTCGGCGAACCTCGGCGGCACGGCTCGATGTGCTGCGGGGACACTGTGCTGCGATGACCGAGTTCTCCAGCCTCCCCGACCTGCCGGTGAAACCGGTGCTCGGCGAGGTCGCCGACGCGCTCGCCGAGCACGGCACCACCGTCCTGGTCGCCCCGCCCGGCACCGGCAAGACGACGCTGGTGCCGCTGGCGCTCGCCGAACGCGGGCTGCGCGTGGTCGTGGCCGAACCGCGGCGGCTCGCCACCCGCGCCGCCGCCCGCCGGATGGCCGAACTGCTCGGGGAGGAGGTCGGCGGGACCGTCGGCTACTCGGTGCGCGGCGAGCGCAGGCGCGGCGCGCGCACCCGCGTCGAGGTCGTCACCTCCGGCCTGCTGGTGCGCAGGCTGCAATCCGACCCCGAACTGTCCGATGTGGACGTGGTGGTGCTGGACGAGTGCCACGAGCGGCACCTCGACGCGGACCTGCTGCTCGCGCTGCTGCTCGACGCCCGCGACGGGCTGCGCCCCGACCTGCGGCTGCTGGCGACCTCGGCGACGCTCGCGGCCACCCGCGCGTCCGAAGTCCTCGGCGGCGCGCCGGTGCTGTACGCCGAGGCTCGCACCTTCCCGGTCGAGCACCGCTACCTGCCGCCGAACCGGCGCGAACGCATCGAAGCGTGCGTGGCGCGTGCGGTGCGGACGGCGCTCGACGAGCAGGACGGTGACGTGCTCGCCTTCCTTCCCGGTGCCGGGGAGATCCGCCGCACCGCTGCCGCGCTCGCCGACCTGTCCGATGTGGACGTTCTCCCGCTGCACGGGCGGCTGCCGCACGCGCAGCAGGATTCCGTGCTGCGGCAGGGGAAACGACGCAAGGTGGTGCTCGCCACCGCCGTCGCCGAATCGAGCCTCACCGTGCCGGGCGTGCGCGCAGTCGTCGACTCCGGCCTGTCCCGGGTGTCCCGGGTGGACACCCGGCGCGGCCTGGCCGGGCTCGCCACCGTGCGGGTGTCGCGAGCCGCCGCCGACCAGCGCGCCGGCCGCGCCGGGCGGCAGGGACCCGGTTTCGCGTACCGCTGCTGGCCCGAGCACGAGCACAGCACGCTGCCCGCGTTCGCCGAACCCGAGATCCGCACCGCCGAACTCACCCGGCTCGCCCTGGAACTGGCCTGCTGGGGTACGCCCGACGGAACCGCGCTCACCTGGTGGGACGAGCCGCCCGCCGGTCCGCTCGCCGCCGGGCAACAGGTGCTGCGCGGCCTCGGCGCGCTCACCGCCGACGGTGCCGTCACCGGCCGGGGGACGCGGCTCGCCGAACTCGGCCTGCACCCGCGGCTGGCGCGCGCACTGCTCGACGGGGCCGAACGGGCGGGCGCGCGGACCGCGAGCGAGGTCGTGGCGCTGCTCGACGACGACACCGTCACCGATGAGTCCGATGTGGACTTGGCACTGGCCCGGTTGCGCCGCGGCGGTCCCGGATCCGACCGGTGGCGGCGGGAATCCCGCAGGCTCGCCGAGCGCGTCGACGGCACCGGGCGAGGTGGTTCGGCGGCGGAGGTCGTCGCGTTCGCCTACCCGGAACGCATCGCGCGCCGCCGCGCCGCCGACTCGCCGGTCTACCTGATGGCCGCAGGCACCGCCGTCGAACTGCCCGCCGGATCACCGCTGCGGCACGCCGAATGGCTCGCCGTCGCCGTCGCCGACCGCGCACCCGGCGCCGCCCACGGCACCGTGCGCCTCGCTGCGCCCATCGACGAAGCGCTCGCCCGGCGGGTCGCGGCCGCGCTGCACAGCACCCGGGACGAGGTCGGCTGGACCGGCGGGGACGTGCGTGCGGTGCGCGCCGAACGCATCGGCGCCATCACCGTGGACAGCAGGCCGCTGCGCGAACCCGACCCGGCACTGCTGCGGGCCGCGCTGCTCGACGGGCTGCGCCAGGACGGGCTCGGCCTGCTGGCGTGGAGCCAGGACGCGACGCGGCTGCGGCACCGCATCGGCTTCCTGCGCGAGGCGCTCGGCGAACCGTGGCCGGCCGTGGACGACGAATCCCTGCTGTCCCGGGCCGATTCGTGGCTGGAACCGGAGCTGTCCCGGGCGCGCGGACGCGCCGACCTGGCGCGGATCTCCGCCGGGGGAGGACTGCGGCGGTTGCTCCCGTGGGATCGGGCGGCCCGGTTCGACGCACTCGCGCCGGAGAGCGTGGAGGTGCCGTCCGGATCGCGGATCAAGATCGATTATTCGGGAGAGCGGCCGGTGCTGCCGGTGAAGGTGCAGGAGGTCTTCGGCTGGCGCCAGGTGCCGCTGCTCGCCGACGGGCGGGTTCCGCTGCTGCTGCACCTGCTGTCCCCCGCCGGGCGGCCCGCCGCGGTCACCGCCGACCTCGAATCGTTCTGGACGACCGGCTACCCGCAGGTCCGCGCCGACCTCCGCGGCCGCTACCCGAAGCACTCCTGGCCCGACGACCCCACCACGGCGACCCCGACCCGCCGAACCCGCCGCCCCACCTGACCGGGGGGAGGAGTGAACGGACCGTTCGTCCCATCTGGTTGGTCGAAGGGTCCGTTCACTCGGTGCTGCGGCGGTCGTGCGGTCGCTGCGCAGCCGTTCCGGGGTGGGGTGAACGGACTGTTCGTCCCATCTGGTTGGTCGGAGGGTCCGTTCACTCCGGGCCTGCGGCGGTCGTGCGGTCGCCGTACGCGTTCGACCGCTGGTCAGCGTCGTGCACGGCGTGCGTCGAGGTGGCGCCACCCGAACCGGGCCGCCGCCACGGCACCCACGGCGATGGCGGCCCAGCACAACGCGCGCGTCCAGGGCGCGAGGTCCGCGGTCAGCCACAGCGCGCCCTGCGCGACCAGCGCCACCGCGGACCAGAACCGCTGCCCGTACTTCGGATCGAACTCCGCGGGCGCCCGCGCACCTCGCCGCATCCGGCACCTCCTCCGCACGATCGCCCGCGACCCTACGCGGGGCCGGCCGGGCGCGGCGCCGGTTCCGCCGGATCGGCACCGCACGCCCGAGCGGCCGTTCCCGGGCGCGGGGGGGGGGGGGGGGGGGGGGGGGGGGGGGGGGGGGGGGGGGGGGGGGGGGGGGGGGGGGGGGGGGGGGGGGGGCCGGGGCGGGGGGGCGCGGGCGGGGGGGGGGGCGGGGGCGCGCGC
>NZ_JAIUKC010000029.1:13114-38208 GCF_020177435.1 Saccharopolyspora sp. 7B
ACCCCCCGCGCGGGGGGGGCCGGGGGGGGGGGGGGCGCCCCCCGCCCCCCCCCCCGCGCCCCCCCCCCCCCCCCCCCCCCCCCCCCCCCCCCCGCCGCGGTGGTCAGCCGAAGGGGACGAGCACCAGGTCGGCGGCCCGCACGTCCGCCGAGGTCCACCCGGTGATCCCGGCCAGCACGCAGCCGGTGCGGATCACGGCCTCCTCGTCCAGTTCACCCGGGTCGAGGTGGTCCTGCTCGACGATCCCGGCGGCCGCGACCGCCTCCCGGATCCGGTCCGGCAGCTCGGGGAGCGAGCCTTCGAGGTCGTCGGAGTTCGTCCACAGCACCTCCGCGCCGTCCTCGGCGAATTCGAGGCCGCAGCACGGTCCGTCGAAGTTGTGCGCCAGGCTGAGCGCCGCCCCGCCGGTGCGGGACAGGGCGAGCGCGGCGGATTCGAGCCCGCCCTGCTCGTTCGAGACCGAGTCGGTGTGCCCCGCGTCGTCGAACACGAAGGTCCACCCGCCGATCCGCCCGGCCAGCAGCGCGGAGGCGCAGTCGGTCTCGCCGAGCGCGGTGCGCGGCAGCGAGGAGTGCTCGTCGGCCCGCTCCTCGGGGAGCGTGCAGGGGCGCGCGTGCGCGAGCCGCGCCCCGAGCGCTTCCAGCGCTTCGCGCGGCTGGAGGTCGCGCACCAGGTGCACGATCTGGTGCGGGTCCTCCGCGCCGAGTTCGGTGATCCACGCGGGGCGGCCCCCGGAATCCAGTGCTGCGGCGGGGAAGGCGGGTTCGGGCATCGTCGTCTCCAGTCGGTTCGGTTCTTCTCGGCACCTTGCCCCAGGGCACCGACAATTCCGTCCCGGTACGGTCAGGTGGAGGTCTTCGCCGTGTGAGCGGACTTCCGGCTCCAAGCGTGTCCCGCTCTCCGGAATGGCCGGACTGCAGATTTCGTCCACAGTGGACGAAAGAGTCGGGGGCGAGTCTCCCCGGATCCGAACCCCCGGTCGCGGCACCACCCGCTGCGCTCCCACCCGCTGCGCTTCCCACCATTGCGCGACCACCCGCTGCGGAACCCGCCGACGCGCCCCGGAACCGCGCGAGGGGAACGCGGGGCGCGGGCGCTCAGGTCAGCGCCACCGCCAGCAGCGGAGCCGCCCGCAGGTCGTCCATCGTCCACGTCACCCCGGCCAGCGCGCAGCCGATGCGGGTCACCGCGGCCTCGTCGGTCTCGCCCGGCTCCAGGTGGGCGCGCTCCACGATGCCGGCGGCCGCGGCGGCGGCGCGCACCTCGGCCGGTGGTTCGGCGGTCTCGTGATCGAGGTCGTCGGAAGTCGTGCGGTACGCGCGCGAACCGTCCACCGCGTAGTCGAGGCTGAGCAACCCGCTGATGTTGGCGTGCAACGTCACCGCCGGGCCGCCGGACGCGGAGAGGGCTTCCGCCGGTGCTCGCGGGACGGTCCGCGGGACCTCCGGCTCCTGCAGCGCGGACCAGTCCCCGGTGCGCATCCCGTCGAGCAGTGCGCGCATCGTGTCCAGGCCACCGACCTGGAAGGTGGTGCCCGCGTCGTCGAAGACCAGTGTCCAGCCGCCGATGCGGGTCGCCAGCAGCACCGACAGGCACTGCGGATCGCCGAGCGCCGCGCGCGGCAGCGAGGTGAACTCGTCCGGCCGCTGTTCGGGCAGCGTGCACGCCGCGGCGGAACCCGGGTCCGCGCCGAGCACCTCCAGCGCCCGCGCCGGTTCCAGGTCGCGCACCAGGTGCGCGGTGTGGTTCGGACCCGGCACGTCCAGTTCGGACAGCCAGATCGGATAACCGGTGGCGTCCAGGGTTCCAGGTGGGAAACCGGGCGTGGGCATGGCGGCTCCTCGTCGTCGTCGGCGGGTGCCGGTGAGTCTGCCCGGTGCGGTGGCGGCCGCCGCGGTTCCGCGCGCTCCCCGCTGCCGAACGCGGGAATCCCCTCGCCCGCTCGCCCAACGGGTGCTGCACCGTTCTCCGGAGGAGACCGGGCGGGCCGCTCCGCCGCGCGCGGGCGGTGGGCGACGGCACCGCGACCCGCGGTGACGGGATGCCGAGCGGTTCACACTTCCTTGACAAGGCACGACGCAGGCTGAAAAGTTGACGAGTCGTTCCAATGCGACGGTGTGCAGGAAACCGGTGCGAATCCGGTGCGGTCCCGCCACTGTGAACGGGGAGCCGCGTCCACCAGCGCCACTGTCGGGCAGCCGATGGGAAGGCCGGGCGCGACGTCGATCCGCGAGTCAGGAGACTGGCACCGTCGTACCGATTCGCACGGGGTCGCGGAGCCCCGGAGGAGGTACGCAGTGCACCCGGATTCGCCGCACACGCCCGGTTTCCCCGCTGTTCCCGAACCGGCCCGCGCCGCGTGAGCGGCGTGATCGGCCGCAGGCGGCTGCTCGCGGGCGTGGCCGGAGCGATCGCCGCGGTCCCCCTCGTCTCCTGCGCCGGCGGTTCCGGGGCGAGCGCGGGCAGGCTGCGGCTGGCGTTCCCCGCCGGTGGCGCCACCGAATCGCTCGACCCGCACACCGGTTCGCTGTTCGTCGACCAGGCCCGCGCGAAGGCGCTGTTCGACACGCTCGTCGGCTACGCCGACGACATGAGCGTGGTGCCGCGGCTCGCCGAGAGCTGGCAGCCCGACCCGACCGGTACCCGGTGGCGGATCCGGTTGCGCCCGGCCGAGTTCCACGACGGCAGGCCGGTGACCGCCGAGGACGTGCTGTTCACCTACCGGCGCATCGCCGACGACGCCACCGCGGCCCAGTCCGCTTCGCACTTCGCCGACGTCGACTTCGGCGCCAGCCGGGCGATCTCGGCGACCGAACTGGAACTCGTGCTGGGCGCGCCGAACTTCGAGTTCCCGTCGGCGTGGGGCGCGCCCGCCACCGAGATCGTGCCCGCGGGCACCACCGACTTCACCGCGCCCGTCGGCTCCGGCCCGTTCCGGTTCGTCTCCTTCGAACCCGGTGGGACCGCCGTGTTCGCCCGCTTCGACCGGCACTGGTCCGGGCCCGCGACCCCGGCCGAGCTGGAATTCGTGCCCATGGAGCAGGAGAGCGCCCGGGTCAACGCGCTGCTGTCCGGGCAGGTCGACTACGCGCACGACGTGAGCGCCAACTCGGTGCGGCTGCTGGAGCAGGGCGGCCGGGCGCGGGTGCACTCGGCGCCGTTCGGCACCATGCAGGCCCTGCTGCTCAAGGTGGACCGGCCGCCGTTCTCCGATCCGCGGCTGGTGCGGGCGGTGCGCGTCGGCCTGGACCGGCAGGCGCTGCTGGACATCGCGCTCAGCGGGCAGGGCAGGCTCGGCAACGACCTGTTCGGCGCCGGGCTGAAGTACTACCCGCCGGACCTGCCCGCGCCCGCGCGCGACGTCGACGCCGCCCGCGCGCTGCTGCGCGAAGCCGGGGCAGACGGGCTGAGCTGGGAGCTGCAGACCAGCTCCGTCGACCCCTACTTCGAATCCGCCGCCAGCCTCATCGCCCAGCAGCTCGGCGAGACGGGGATGCGCGTGTCGCCGCGGATCGGGCCGGCCGAAACGTACTTCTCCGACATCAAGGAGCACGGCGTCGCCTCGCTGTCCCGGACCGCGGCGCTGCCGGTGCCGACGTTCCTCGGGCAGCGCATGACCTCGGACGCGGGGAGCAACAACTACACCGGGTACCGCTCCGCCGAGTTCGACGAGCTCTACGGGCGGGCGCTGGCCACCGCCGACGACGCCCGCCGAGCCGACCTGCTGGTGCGCGCGCAGCGGCTCGCCCGGGAGAACAGCGGCAACGTGGTGTGGGGCTTCAGCGGCTGGAACGTCGCCACCGCCACCTCCGTGGCCGGGGTGCGGGGCG
The DNA here is from genome assembly GCF_020177435.1 of Saccharopolyspora sp. 7B. NCBI lineage: Bacteria > Bacillati > Actinomycetota > Actinomycetes > Pseudonocardiales > Pseudonocardiaceae > Saccharopolyspora > Saccharopolyspora sp. 7B. Next base: position 16,945 of record NZ_JAIUKC010000029.1, read on the forward strand.
CGCCGCCGAACTCGCTGGACTGGGCCCGCTTCGATCGGGTGAGCGTGGGTTGATCGCGCCCGCCGCGCGGGCGTCCGCCGCGGTGCTGCCCCGGCTCGGCGTGGCGCTGGTGCAGATCGCCGCGGTCGCCGTCGGCGTGTTCGCGCTGACCGCGCTGCTGCCCGGCGACACCGCGCAGGTCGTGCTCGGCGAGCACGCCGACACCGGACAGGTGGAGGTGCTGCGGCGGCGGCTCGGGCTCGACCAGCCGTGGGGGACGCGGTTCGCGCAGTGGGCCGGCGGGGTGCTGCACGGCGACCTCGGCACCTCGCTGCGCACCGGCAGGCCCGTCCTCGACGAGATCACCCGCAACGCCGCCACCACCGCGCTGCTCACCGCGCTGACGCTGCTGGTGGTGCTGCCGCTGGCCGGGTGGCTCGGCGTGCGCAGCGGGCTGCGCGCCGGGAGCCGGTTCGACCGGGCGGTGAACTCGGTGGTGGTGCTGCTGAACTCGGTGCCCGAGTTCGCGCTGGCGCTGCTGCTCGTCGGCGTGTTCGCGGTGCGGGCCGGCTGGCTGCCGGCCACCGCGGGCGGGCTGTCCGGGTGGTCGCTGGTGACGCAGCCCGCGGTGCTGGTGCTGCCCGTCGGCGTGCTCGCCGCGAAGCAGCTCAGCGCGCTCGCCCGCCAAGTCCGCACCGGTGTGGTCACCGCGAACGGCGCCGAGTACGCCACCCACGTGCGCCGCGCCGGTCTCGGCGAGCGCGACGTGGTGCTGCGGCACGTGCTGCCGAACACCATCGGGCCGGTGCTGCAGCAGCTGGCGCGCACCGTGGACGGGCTGCTCGGCGGCGTCGTCGTGGTGGAGGCGCTGTTCGCGCTCGGCGGGATCGGCTCCGGATTCGTGGAAGCGGTCAAGGCCCGCGACCTGCCGGTGGTGCAGGGCTACGCGCTGCTGTTCGCGGCGATCACCATCGGCATCAACCTGGTCATCGACCTGGTGGCGCGGCGGTTCCGGGCGGGTGCGCGGTGAGCCGCGCCGCCGGGTGGCTGCTGCTCGGGGTGCCGCTGCTGGCGGCGCTGGCCGGGCCGGTGCTCGCCGGGCTGCTGCCGGGCGGCGGATCGGTGCGGGCCGCGAACGTCCCGCTGCTGCCGCCCGGGGCGGACCACCCGCTGGGCACCGACGTGCTCGGGCGGGACGTGTTGGCCCTCGCGCTGCACGGCGGGGGTTCGGTGCTGGTGCTGGCGGGCGGCGCGCTGCTGCTGACCTACCTGGTGGGGGTGCCGCTGGCGCTCGCCGCCGTCGGGCAGCCCCACCGGTGGGTCGACCGGTGGCTGACCCGCGGACTGGACCTGGTGCTGGCGCTGCCCGGGTTGCTGGTGCTCATGGTGCTGGCCGCGACCGGCACTCGGACCGGGGCGGCGCTCGTCGTCGCCGTCGCGCTGCTGCAGCTGCCCGCGGTGGTGCGGATCGTGCGCAGTGCGGCGCTCGGCGCCCGGCGGAGCGGCGTGGTGGAAGCCATGGCGCTGCAAGGGGAATCGTGGTGGCGGGTGCACTTCGGTTACGTCGGGCGCGGCGTGCTCGGGCCCGTCGCGGTGGACGCGGGCGGGCGGCTGAGCCTGGTGCTGTACCTGGTGGCCTCGGCGAACTTCCTCGGCCTCGGGATCGACCCGGCCACCGCGGACTGGGCGGTGCTGGTGGAGCGCAACCAGGAGGCGCTGTTCCTGCAGCCGTGCGCGGTGCTGGTGCCCGCGGGCCTGCTCGTGGCGCTGTGCACCGGCCTCAACCTGCTCGTGGACCGGTACCTGGTGACGGGCGGACCCGGCACCCGGCCCGCGACGAGTGAGCGGGCCGTTCGTCCCCCGCATCGGTCGGACGATCCGCCCACCCGGGTCGTGCGGGTGGAGTGGACGCCGGCGGGAGACACAAAAACCACAGACCAAAAGCAGTGGACCCCAACACCGGGGGCGGACGGGCTAGTGGGGGGGCGGGGGGGCGGCCGGGGGGGCCCCCCCCGCGGGGGCCCCCCCCCCCCCCCGGGGGGGGGGGGGGGGCGGCCCCGCCCCGGCCGCCCACACCCGGGGCCCCAGGGGCCGGTTCACCCCATGACCGGGCGAGATCGTCTCTGCGCGGGTGCGGGTGAGCGGACGGTTCGTCCCAGCCGGTCGGGCAGCGGGTCCGTTCACCCTCGGATGGGTCGGGCGGGATCAGCGGAGGAGATCGAGTTCGGCGACGAGCCGCGCCACCTCCGCGCGCTCCGCGGTCGGGAGGCCCAGCACCGGGCGCGGCAGGTTCGGGTGCGCGACGAGCCCGAGCTCCTCGGCGATCGCGGACACCACGCGCAGGCTGCCGCACCGGCCGAACAGCTCCCACAGCGGCGCCAACCGGTCCGATTCCGCGGTCGCCGCGGCGGCATCCCCGGCGAACGCGGGGCGCGCGATCGCCGCCGCGGCCTCCGGCACCGTCCCGGCCAGCACCGAGTACCAGGCCCGGCACCCGGCGAGGATGCCCTCGGCGGCCAGCGGATCACCGGCGACCCCGATCGTCACCGGCTCCGGCAGCAGGCCGCGCAACCGGGAGACGCGGTCCACCGGCTCCGGCACCCCGGGGATCTTGACCGAGGCGACGTTCGGCAGCGCCGCGATCAGCGCGTGCAGCTCGTCGGTGAACGTGACGTGCGTGGTCCCCGGGTTGTCGTACACCACCAGCGGGACCGACAGCGCCGCGGTGACGTCCGCGTAGAGCCCGAACACCTCCTCGTCGGTCAGCGCCTGGTACGACACCGGGGCGAGCAGCACGCCCGCCGCCCCGGCCTCCTGCGCGTCCTCGGCCAGCGCCAGCACCTCGCGGGTGCGCAGCGCGCCGATGCCGACGAGCACCGGGACGTCCCCGGCGTGCCGCACGGCGAGCCGCGCGACCCGGGCGCGCTCCGCCCGGTCCAGGTACGGGTAGCTGCCGGTGGAGCCGAGCGCGGTGATCGAGTCGACGGGGGCGGTGGCGAGCCGTTCGACGAGCCCCGCGAACGCGGCTTCGTCGACGCCTCGGTCGGTGACGGGGGTCAGCGGGAACGCGCTGAGTCCGGTGAACATGCGTCTTCCTCGGAGGTCAGGCCGGCAGCGCGGCGTCGAGCGCGCCGCGCAGGTCGGCGATGAGGTCGTCGGCGTCCTCCAGCCCGACTGCGAGCCGCAGGTGGCCGTAGCGCTGGAACTGCTCGGGGTAGTGCTCGTCGCCGCCGCGCGCCCCGGCCGCGACGTGCACGATCAGCGACTCGTCGTGCCCCAGCGACACCGCCGAGGTGATCACCCGCAGCGCGGCCGTGAACCGGTTCTGCACCGCCGGATCGCCGTCCAGCGCGAACGCCAGCACCGCCCCGCAGCCGCGGCCGCCGAACTGCCGCGCCGCGAGCTCGTGCTGCGGGTGCCCGGGCAGCCCGGGGTAGGCGACGAACGCGATCCGCGGCTCGGCGTCCAGGAATTCGGCGATGCGCTGCGCGTTCGCCAGGTGCTGGCGCAGCCGCAGCGGCAACGTCACCGACCCCCGCATGATCAGCCAGGCGTTGAACGGGGCGAGCACGCCGCCGACGTCGACGCCCGCGTCCGCCCGGATCCGCGCGACGAGTTCGCGGGAACCGATGACCGCGCCGCCCATGGCGTCGCCGTGCCCGTTGATGAACTTCGTCAGCGAGTGCACCACCAGGTCCGCCCCGTCGGCGAGCGGCCGGTACAGCGGCGGCGGGGTGAACGTGCCGTCCACGCTCAGCAGTGACCCCGCCGCTTGCGCGATCTCGGCGACCGCGGCGATGTCGGTGACCGCGGTCGTCGGATTGGCGATGGTCTCCACGTGCACGAGCCGGGTCGCAGGGCGCATCGCCGCGCGCACCGCGTCCAGGTCGGTGGTGTCGACGAACGTGGCCTCGATGCCGTAGCGGCTCGGCAGCAGCTCCGCGAACAACCGCCACACCGCCTCGTAGGTCACCGCCGAGACGACCACGTGGTCGCCCGCGCGCAAGTGCGTGAAGAACACGGCGTGCAGCGCGGCGACCCCGCTGGCGAACACCAGCGCCGACTCGCCGCCGTCCATCGCGGCGAGCTTCGCTTCCAGCGCGTGCTGGTTGACGTTGCCGTTGCGGGCGTAGATCCGGGTGTTCGGGTCCGACCAGGACAGCTGCGACGGGTCGTCCGGCAGCAGGTAGGAGTTGGCCAGCACCAGCGGGGTGCGCAGCGCCCCCGAGGCGTCGGTGGCGTTGCCGCCGTGCACCGCCCACGTCGCGTCGGAGACGGTGGCCGGATCGTGCTTGTCGGGCATCAGCTTCCCTTCGTCGTGCGCAGCAGCGCGCCGAGGTCGGCGGCGAACTCCGCCGCCCGCCGCGGGGTGATCGTCGAGGAGGTCACGCGCAGCGCCCCCGCACCGCGTCCGGTGACCGCGAACCCGGAGCCGCCGCGCACCGCCCAGCCGCGCGCGGCGAGCTCCCGGACGAGCCGTTCTTCCCGCCGTCCCACCGGGATCCACGCGTTGAGCCCGTCCCCGGCGGGCAGCTCCACGCCCTGCTCGGTGAGCGCGCCGGTCAGCGAGCTCAGCCGCCGCGCGTACCGGTCGCGGGCGCGGCGCAGCAACCGCGCGGTGCCCGGGTCGTGCAGCAGCGCCGACACCAGGTGCTGCAGCACGTGGCTCACCCACCCGGCCGAGGAGCTCAACCGGGTGCTCAGCCGCGCGGCGCTGCCCGGGTCGCACAGCACGAACGCGAGCCGCAGGTCCGGGCCGAGGAACTTCGACACCGACCGCACCAGGGCCCAGCGCGGCGCGTCCGCGGGCGTGATGCGGTGGTAGGCGCGGGCGGAGATCGCGGAGAAGTGGTCGTCCTCGACGACCAGCACCTCCGGCCGCCGGGACAGCAGCGCGCGCAGTTCCGCGGCGCGTCCGGCGGTGATCGCGGCGCCGGTCGGGTTGTGCGCGCGGGGCGTGCACACCACCGCCCGCGCGCCCGCGTCCAGCGCGCGGGCCAGTCCGTCGGGCGTCATGCCGTCCGCGTCCACCGGAACCGGCGTGCTGCGGAACCCGTTGAGCCGCATGGTGCCGACGCCGGCCAGGAAGCACGGGTCCTCCACCGCGACCGCGTCCCCGCGGGTGAGGTGCGCCCCGAGCAGCCGCTCCACCGCGTCCACCGCGCCGTGCGCGAGGACCAGGTCGTGCGGGACGTCCCCGACGTCCGGGGCGAGCTCCGATTCCGCCCACGCCGCGAGGGATTCGTCGACCGGCGCGCTCCCGTACAGCACCGGCGGGCGGCCGGCTCCGAACGCGGCGCGCAGGTCGGGCAGCAGAGCGGGGTCCGGGTTGCCGTCGGCGAGGTTCACCAGTTCCCCCGCGGCACCGCGGCCTTCGCCGTCCACCGCGGGCAGGCCGCGCACGACCGTGCCGCCGCGCCGCCGGGTCTCCACGATCCCGGCGGCGGCGAGCTGCGCGTAGGCCGCCGCCGTGGTGTTGCGGTTGACGCCCAGTTCGGCGGCGAGCTCCCGGATCGGCGGCAGCGCGCTGCCCGCGACCAGGGCCCCGGTGGCGATCAGCCCTCGGACCGAGTCGGCGATCTCGGCGGCGGTGGTGCCGCGCACGCGTCCTCCCGACATGCCATCGACCGTAAATGTCCTAGGACAAAAAGGGAAGGTCAGGTGGTGTTCGGCACTCCGGGAGAGGGATCGGCGCGGTGCGGATCCGGTCGGACCCGCCGCGGCGGCCATCCACCGCAACGTCGTCGCGGCGGGCGGAGCAATTCCGCCCCGGGCACCTTGACCACCCCGGTGTTAGCGCTAACACTGGCGGCTCGATCACGGCTGGCGGAGGAGCGGGTGCGGGCGATGAGCGGCGAAACCGGTGGTCCGGCGGTCGGTGCGCCCGGCCAGCGGGCTTCCCTCGGCGACGTGGCCCGGCTCGCCGGGGTCTCGCAGATGACCGTCTCCCGCGTCGTCAACGGCACCGGTCCGGTGCGGGCCGAGACGCGGCGCCGCGTGCTCGACGCGGTGGAACACCTCGGCTACCGGCCCAACCCGCACGCCAGGGGACTGGCCACCGGGCGGTCCCGGGTGCTGGGCGTGGTGGCGCTCGACTCGGTGCTGCACGGACCCGCCAGCACCCTGTTCGGCATCGAGAACGCCGCCCGCGAAGCCGGGTTCGCGGTGTCGGTGGCCAGCGTCCGCGAACCGGGCCGCGCCCGCGTCGGCGAAGCCGTCGACGCGCTGCGCGGGCAGGGCGTCGCCGGGATCGTCGTCATCGCGCCGCACGCCGAAACCGGGCGCTCCCTGGACGAACTGCCCGGCGACGTGCCGGTCGTCGCCGTCGCCGACACCGACCAGGCGCCCGTGCCGGTCGTGGCCGTGGACCAGCGCGACGGCGGCCGCCGCGCCACCGAACACCTGCTCTCCCTCGGCCACGACGAGATCTGGCACCTCTCCGGGCCCTGCGGCTGGTTCGAGACCGAAGCCCGCGAACAGGCGTGGCGGGACGCGCTCGCCGCGCACGGCGGCACCGCGCCACCGGTGCTGCGCGGCGACTGGAGCCCGCGCTCCGGCTACGAGGCCGGGCTGGAACTGCTGCGGCACCCGACGGCCTCGGCCGTGTTCGCCGCCAACGACCAGATGGCGCTCGGCCTGCTGCGCGCGCTGTCCGAAGGCGGCCGATCGGTGCCCGGCGACGTGCGGGTCGTCGGTTTCGACGACGTGCCCGAAGCCGCCTACTACTCACCACCGCTGACCACCGTGCGCCAGGACTTCCTCGCGCTGGGGCGCAAGACCTTCGACCAGCTGCTGCGGCTCGTCGAAGGGGAGGACGTACCGGACCGGGCGATCGTGCGCGCCGAACTCGTCGTGCGCGAGAGCACCGGCCCCATGCGGTGACCTACCCGGCCACCGGATCGACTTCGACGACGAAGACGAGGGGACGAGGACCATGATCAGCGCCGATGGCCTGCGGCTGTCCATGAACTGGATGGACAACCTCATCCTGATCGTCTACTTCGCGGTGGTGCTCGGCATCGCGCTCGCCGCGCGGCGCAGCGTCCGCAACAGCCTGGACTTCTTCCTCTCCGGCCGATCGCTGCCGGCCTGGGTGACCGGGCTGGCGTTCGTGTCCGCGAACCTCGGCGCCACCGAGATCCTCGGCATGGCCGCCAACGGCGCGCAGTACGGCGCCTACACCATCCACTGGTACCTGATCGGCGCGATCCCGGCGATGGTGTTCCTCGGCCTGGTGATGATGCCGTTCTACTACAACTCGAAGGTGCGCAGCGTCCCCGAGTTCCTGCTGCTGCGGTTCAGCAGCTCCTCGCACCTGCTCAGCGCCGCGCTGTTCGCCATCGCCTCGGTGCTGATCGCGGGGGTGAACCTGTTCGCGCTGGCCATCGTGCTGCGCGCCCTGCTGGGCTGGCCGCTGCCGCTGTCCATCGGGCTCGCCGGCGTGTTCGTGCTCGCCTACATCATCATCGGCGGGCTGTCCTCGGCGATCTACAACGAAGTGCTGCAGTTCTTCGTGATCGTCGCCGCGCTGGTGCCGCTGACCGTGCTCGGGCTCGCCCGCGTCGGCGGCGTCGACGGCTTCATCGACCGCGTCTTCGCCGGGCCGGGGCCGGAATTCCTCACCGCGTGGGGCGGAACCGGCTTCGGGCAGGAGAACCCGCTCGGCGCGAACTGGCTCACCATCACCCTCGGGCTCGGGTTCGCGGTGTCCTTCGGGTACTGGACGACGAACTTCGCGGAGGTGCAGCGCTCGCTGTCCGCCCGGAACCTCTCCGCGGCGCGGCGCACCCCGCTGATCGCGGCGTTCCCGAAGATGTTCATCCCGCTGATCGTGGTGCTGCCCGGCATCATCGCGCTGCTGGTGTACCCGCAGATCGGGCAGGGCGCCTACGACTACAACGACGCGATCCCGCTGCTGATGCGGGATCTGCTGCCGAACGGGGTGCTCGGGCTCGCCGTCACCGGGCTGATGGCCTCGTTCATGGCGGGCATGGCCGCGAACGTCTCCAGCTTCAACACCGTGTTCACCACCGACATCTGGCGGCCCTACCTGAAACCGGGGATGCCCGACGAGCACTACCTGCGGGTGGGCCGGGTGATCACCGCGGTCGGGGTGCTGGCCGGGATGGGCACCGCGTTCATCGCGGCCTCGTTCAGCAACATCATGAACTACCTGCAAACGCTGTTCAGCTTCTTCAACGTGCCGCTGTTCGCCACGTTCATCCTCGCGCTGTTCTGGAAGCGGATGACCGCGAAGGCCGGGTTCTGGGGGCTGCTGGCGGGAACGGTGGCGCCGATCAGCTTCTACGTCGCCTACAAGACCGGGGTGGTGCCGATCAGCACCGACCAGGGCGCCAACATGATCTCCTCGATGATCGCGTTCACGGTGGACGTCGCGGTGAGCGTGCCGGTGGCGCTGGCCACCGCGCCGAAACCGGACCACGAGCTGCGCGGCCTGGTCTACTCCCGCGCCGCGGCCGCCGACGCCGGTGAGGTGCTGCCCGGCGACTCCGCCTGGTACCGCCGCCCGGCGCTGCTCGGCTGGGGCGCGATCGTGCTCGCCGCGCTGTGCTACCTGCCGTTCTCGTTCTGAGTTCTCCCCTGATGTGCAACGGAAAGGAGGCCGCCATGACCGAACCGGAACCGCACGGCAGGCCCGACGAGCACGCCGCCGACGTGGCGGAGCTGGAACGCGGATCCGGCACCGCGGCCCGGCTGTTCGACGTGCGCAGCGTGATCGGCGGGCTGTTCGTCTTCTACGGACTGCTCATCGGCGGGGCCGGGCTGTTCGCCGGTGAAGCCGCGATCGCCAAGGCGCAGGGCATCAACATCAACCTGTGGACCGGGGTGTCGATGCTGCTCGTCGGGGCGTTCTTCCTGCTGTGGCAGCGGATCCGCCCGTTGCGCCACGAACCTCCCGCGGAATGAGCGGGTTCCTCCCGGGCCGCGAACGGATCGGAGAAGACGACGGATGAAGATCAGCCACCTGGACACCTTCGTGCTCGGCACCCCGTGGCGCGACCTCACCTACGTGCGGGTGCACACCGACGACGGGCTCGTCGGCGTCGGCGAGACCCGGATGCTCGGACACACCCAGGCGCTGCTCGGCTACCTGCGCGAAGCCGAACCGCGCCACCTCGTCGGCACCGACCCGTTCGACCTGGAATCGCTGGTGTGGCGGATGAAGCACGGCGACTACGGGCGGGCGGGCGAGATCGCCATGTCCGGCATCGCCTGCGTCGAGATGGCCTGCTGGGACATCATCGGCAAAGCGCTCGGCCAGCCGGTGTGGCGGCTGCTCGGCGGCAAGGTGCGGGACCGGATCAAGGCCTACGCCAACGGCTGGTACACCGTGGAGCGGACGCCCGAGGAATTCCACGCCGCGGCAAGGGAAGTCGTCGACCGCGGGTACCGCGCGCTCAAGTTCGACCCGTTCGGTCCCGGCCGCTGGGAACTGGAGGCCGACGAGCGCCGCCGCTCGGTGTCGCTCGTCGAAGCCGTCCGCGACGCCGTCGGGCCCGACGTGGAACTGCTCGTCGAGATGCACGGCCGGTTCACCCCCGCCGAAGCCGTCCGCATCGCCGGGGAACTCGTGCCGTACTCGCCCAGCTGGATCGAAGAACCCGTGCCACCGGAGAACTTCGCCGCACTGTCCACAGTGGCCGAGAAGGTGGACGTGCCGGTCGCGACCGGGGAACGCGTGCACGACCGCATCGAGTACCGCGAGCTGTTCGAGCGGCGCGCCGCGGACATCATCCAGCCCGACATCGGGCACCTCGGCGGGATCCAGGAGACCCGCAAGCTCGCCGCCACCGCCGAGACGCACTACGTGCTCGTGGCCCCGCACAACGTCGGCGGGCCGGTGCTCACCGCCGCCAACCTGCACCTCGCCGCGGCCACCACCAACTTCAAGATCCAGGAGCACTTCAACGACTTCGCCGACCGGCACGTGCAGCAGGCCGCGCCCGGGCTGCCCGAGGTCGTGGACGGGTACTTCGCGCTGCCCACCGCGCCCGGGCTCGGCGTCGAGCTCGACGTGGACTTCGTGCGCGAGCACCCGCCGGAGAGCGCGCACTTCGACCTCTACGCCCAGGACTGGCAGTTCCGCGGCACCGGGAGCGGCCGGTGACCGCGCGCGCCGTCGTCATCGACCGGCCCGGCGAACTCCGCGTCGCCGCCGCCGACCCCGTCGAACCCGGGCCGGGCGAAGCGCTGGTCCGCATCGCCTGGAGCGGCATCTGCGGCTCCGACCGGGAACTGTTCACCGGCGGGCGACCCGACGGGTTCGTCCGCTACCCGGTGGTGCCCGGGCACGAGTGGTCCGGCACCGTGCTCGCCGTCGGACCGGACGTTCCCGCCGACTACCTCGGGCACCACGTCGTCGGCGAGGGGTTCCGCGGCTGCCAGTCCTGCGACGCGTGCCGGCGCGGCGAGAACAACCTGTGCACCACCGGGTACGCCGAAACCGGGTTCACCTCGCCCGGCGCCTGGTGCGACCACCTGCTGCTGCCCGCGCGGCTGCTGCACGTGCTGCCGCCCGAAGCCGACCTGCGGGCCGCGGCCGTGCTCGAACCCGCCGCCTGCGTCGGCGAGGCGTGCCTGCGGCTCGGCGGTGTCGCCGGGGAGCGGGTGGCCGTCGTCGGCGGCGGCAGCCTCGGCTTGCTCGGCGCGCAGCTGCTCGGCGCCACCGGGCCCGCCGAACTCGTCGTGGTCGAACCCCGCGCCGGGCGGGAGGAGCTCGCCGAGGCGTGCGGGGCCACCGCGGTGCTCACCCCGCTCGAAGCGGTGCGCCGCTGCGGGCGGTTCGACGCGGTGCTGGAGACCGCGGGAACACCGGGCGCCGCCCACCTGGCGACCCGGCTGGCCCGCCGCGGCGGGCGGGTCGCGCTCACCGGGCTGCCGCCGGAATCGGACTCGCTGGTGACCGCGCGGCTCGTCTCCGCGCAGCTCACCCTGCACACCGTGTTCGGCGCGCCGTCGCGGGCCTGGACGCACGTGGTGCGGCTGTTCACCGCCGGGGTGCTGGATCCGGGCCGGATCATCACCCACGAGTTCGACCTGGCGGACGCCGCGACCGCCCTGGATCTGCTCACCGACTCCGGCTCGCAGGTGGGCAAGATCCTCCTGACCCCCGGGTCGGGGAGTGAACGGACCGTTCGTCCCATCTAGTTGGTCGAACGGTCCGTTCACCCGCGGAGTGAGCGAGATCGTCTCGGCGCCGGGAGGAGTGAACGGACTGTTCGTCCCATCTAGTTGGTCGAACGGTCCGTTCACTCGCGAGGTGGGCGGGATCGGTTCGGTGGTCGGGTGAGCAGGGCTGATCCACGTGGGCGGACGGGCCGTGCACCCGGCGCCGGGCCGGGTGGAAGTGGGTGGGCGGTCCGCCCGTCCGGCGGTTGTGGCGAACGGTCGTTCGCTTCGAAGTGGAGGTGCGATGGGTGGGGACGAGCGGTTCCGGGCCGAGCAGGTGACCGGCGCGTGCGCGGAGCACGGGGAAGGGCCCGTGTGGCACGACGGCTGGCCGGGGCTGCGGTGGGTGGACATGCTCGCCGGCGACGTGCTCACCCTGCTGCCGGGCGGCGCGGTGCGGCGGACGCACGTCGCAGCGGTGGTGGCGGCGCTGCGGCCCCGAGCCGGCGGCGGGGCGGTGCTCGCCGTGGAGCGCGGGTTCGCGTTCGCGGACGACGAGCTCACCGACGTCCGGCCATTGAGTCCGTTGTGGACGGACCCGGGCGTGCGGATGAACGAGGGCGGGTGCGACCCGGACGGCCGCTTCTACTGCGGATCGATGGCCTACGACGCGACGCCGGGCGCGGGCGCGCTGCACCGGCTGGACGGCACCGGGAACGTCGAGGTGGTGCTGGCCGGGGTGACGATCTCGAACGGCCTGGCGTGGAGCCCGGACGGCACGACCGCCTACTACGCGGACACCCCGACGCAGCGGGTGGACGCCTTCGACTACCGCGGCGGCGAGCTCACCCGCCGGCGCGAGCTGGTGCGGATCGCCCCGGAGCTCGGCGCGCCGGACGGGCTGACCGTGGACGCGGCGGGCTGCCCGTGGGTGGCGCTGTGGGGCGGGGGAGCGGTGCACCGCTACTCGCCGGAGGGCGCGCTGCTGGCGGTGGTGGAGCTGCCGGTCCCGCGCGTCACGGCCTGCACCTTCGGCGGCCCGGACCTCGCGGACCTGTACATCACGACGTCCCGGCAGGAGGTGGACCTGCGCGCGTACCCGGAGTCGGGGGCGCTGTTCGTGGTCCGCGGCGCGGGGCGCGGCCTCCCGGTCGTGCCGTACGTGTCCACATAGGACTACAACACGTGCCCGGTCGGTCACCGGGAGGCGCTCGGCAAGCTCTCGGCAACTCGTTGACAACCTTGCGCAAGATGCCGTTCGATGGCTCGCACCCGCACCGATCACCGGCGACGTGCGGTGTCGAGGAGGAGACGTGGCGGCAACGCTCACCGAGGTCGCGAAGCACGCGGAGGTGGCCCTGTCCACCGCCTCCCGCGCGTTCAGCGAACCCGGCAGGCTCGGCGCGGACACCCTCCGCAAGGTGCTGGCCGCCGCCCAGGAACTCGGCTACGACCCGGGCCGCACCCGCCACCCCGCGCCCCCGCGGGGCGGCACCGTCGCCGTCGTCGTCCCGGACATCGCGAACCCGGTGTTCGGCGCCTTCGTGAAGGCCGCCCAGGCCGAGGGATGGCACCGGTCGCAGACGGTGCTGCTCGCCGACACCGCGTTCGACCCGGACCGGGAGCGCGACGTGCTCGCCCACCTGCGGGGTCGCGCGGACGGGATCGTGGTGTGCTCGCCGCGGCTGGACGCGGAGGAACTGCTGGCGCTGTGCGGGCGGACCCCGGCGGTGCTGGTGAACCGGGCGGCGACCGGGGTCGACTGCGTGCTCTCCGACGCCACCGACGGGCTGCGGCAGGCGGTGGACTACCTGACCGCGCTGGGCCACCGCCACCTCTCCTACGTGCAGGGTTCGACGCGGTCCTGGTCGAACGCGCACCGCCTCGGCATCGTCACCGCGCTCGCCGAGCAGGCGGGCGCGCGGCTGGACGTGCTGGGCCATCAGGCGGAGACGGTGGCGGGCGGGACCGCCGCGGCGGCGGGGGTGCTCGCGGCGGGGGCGACGGCGGTGATCGCGCACAACGACCTGGTGGCGCTCGGCGTCGTCTCCGGCGCCCGCGCGCTGGGCGTGCACGCCCCGGACGGGCTCAGCGTGGTCGGCTTCGACGACATCCCGCTCGCCGAGATCACCCACCCGGCCCTGACCAGCATCGCCGCCCCGATCGAGCGCGCCGGGGCGGTGAGCCTGGAACTGCTGGGCCGTGCCGTCGCCGGGCAGCGGACCCTGCCGCGCACCTTGCGCCTGCCCACCCAGCTCGTGGTGCGCGGCACCACGGGCCCCGTCCGCGAGGAGACCGCATGAGCCGGGACCGCATCGTCGCCGCCGAAGTGCTGCTCACCAGCCCGGGCCGCAACTTCACCACCCTCAAGATCACCACGGCGGACGGCGTCGTCGGCTGGGGCGACGCCACGCTCAACGGCCGCGAACTGGCCGTCGCCGCCTACCTGCGGGACCACGTGGCGCCGCTGCTGATCGGCCGCGACCCGGCGCGCGTCGAGGACACCTGGCAGTACCTGTACCGCGGCGCGTACTGGCGGCGCGGCCCGGTCACGATGACCGCTATCGGCGCGGTGGACCTGGCGCTGTGGGACGTCAAGGGCAAGACCGCGGGGCTGCCGGTGTACCAGCTGCTGGGCGGCGCCGTCCGCGACCGGGTGCTGACCTACACCCACGCCACCGGCTGGGACGTGCCGGAACTGCTGGACTCGGTGGACGCGCGCCGCGCGGAGGGATTCCTGGCGGTGCGGGCGCAAACCGGGGTGCCGGGGCTGGACACCGTCTACGGGGTGCACCGCGGCGGCAGCGGCTACGAGCCCGCCGGTCGCGGTGCCGCCCCGGCCGAGGAGGTGTGGGACACCGCCGCCTACCTGCGGCACGCCCCGCGGGTGCTGTCCGCGGTGCGCGAGCACGTCGGCCCGGAGCTGCACCTGCTGCACGATGCCCACCACCGGCTCACCCCGGGCGAGGCGGCGCGGCTGGGGCGGGCGCTGGAACCGGTGGACCTGTTCTGGCTGGAGGACGTCACCCCGGCCGAGAACCAGGAGGTGCTGCGCCGCGTCCGCGCGCACACCACGGCACCGCTGGCGATCGGCGAGGTGTTCAACACCGTCTGGGAGTGCCAGTCGCTGATCACCGAGCAGCTCATCGACTTCGTGCGCACCTGCGTCACCCACGCCGGAGGCATCACGCACCTGCGGCGCATCGCGGCGCTCGCCGAGCTCTGGCAGGTGCGGCTCGGACCGCACGGGCCGTCCGACGTGTCGCCGGTGGCGCTGGCCGCCTCGCTGCACGTCGGGATGAGCACCCCGAACTTCGCGATCCAGGAGTACATGGGCTACGCCGAGCGGGTGCACGAGGTGTTCCCGCACGCCTGGAGCTACGCCGACGGCCACCTGCACCCCGGCGAGGAACCGGGCCTGGGCGTCACCGTCGACGAGGCCGCCGCCGCGAAGTTCCCGTACGAACCCGCCTACCTGCCCGTCGCGCGCCGCCGCGACGGTTCGATGACGGATTGGTGAGCAGATGACCACGCCCCGGCTCGGCGCCTCCACGGCCCCGGCGCACGCCCTGCTGCGCCCGGCTCCGCCGGAACGCACCGGAATCGTCCACTTGGGACTGGGCAACTTCCACCGCGCGCACCAGGCCGTGCACACCGCCCGAGCGCTCGCGCACACCGACGGGCCGTGGGGAATCCTCGGCGTGGCGGGGAATTCCACCTCCGTGGCCACCGCGATGCGGGAGCAGGAGCTGCGCTACGCCGTGCTCGAATCCTCGCCCGCGGGCAGCACCGCCACCGTTCCCGGCGTGCACACCGGCGCGCTCGTCGCCGCGCACGAGCCGGAGGCGGTGCTCGACGCGATCGCCGCCCCCGACACGCGGATCGTGACGATCACCGTCACCGAGCGCGGCTACACCTACTCCCCGCGCACCCGCTCGCTGGACCTGGATTCCGAGCCGGTGCGCGCCGACCTGCGCGGCGACGCGCCGCCGCGCACCACCACCGGCCGGATCGTGCGCGGCCTGCAACGCCGGATGCGCGCCGGATCCGGGCCGATCACCGTGCTCAGCTGCGACAACCTCGGCGGCAACGGGCGGCAGACCGCGCGGCTGGTGCGGGAGTTCACCGCCGAACTGCCCGCGCCCGAGCGCGAGGAGCTGCAGCGCTGGACGGACGCCTCGGTGACCTTCCCGAACAGCATGGTGGACCGCATCGTGCCCGCGACCACCGACGCGCACCGCGCCGAGGTGCGGGAGCTGCTCGGGGTGCGCGACGCGGTGCCGGTTCCCGCCGAACCGTTCAGCATGTGGGTGCTGGAGGACGACTTCGCCGCGGGCCGTCCCGCGTGGGAGCGCTCCGGCGTGCTGTTCGCCGACGACGTCGAGGCCTACGAGCTGCTGAAGTTGCGGCTGCTCAACGGAACCCACTCGCTGATCGCCTACCTGGGCGCGCTCGACGGCTGCGACACGATCCCGGAGGCGATCGCCCGCCCGTTCATCGCCGAGGCCGCCGACCGGGCGCTGCGCGCGGACTACCTGCCGACGCTGGCGGTGCCCGCCGCCGTCGACGCCGAGGACTACATCGCGAGCCTCTTCCAGCGCTGGGCGAACTCGGCGCTGGGCCACCGCACCCGCCAGGTCGGCTCGGACGGTTCGGTCAAGCTCGCCCAGCGGGTGCCGGATCCGGCGCTGGCGCACCTGCGCGCCGGCCGGATGCCGCAGCAGCTGGCGTTGACCGTCGCCGCCTACCTGCGCTGCCTCGGCGGTGGGGCCGACGCGGGTCCGCACGCGGCGGCGATGTCCGACCCGGCACGCGAGTCCATCGTGGACTCGATGCGGCGCGGCGCGTCGTCGAAATCCACTGTGGACGAAGTGCTCGGACGCGGGCTGCTCGGCGCGGAACTCGCCGGGCACGCCGACTTCACCGCCCGCGTCGCCGAACTGCTCGACCTCCTCGTCCGGCACGGACCGAAGGCCGCCGCCGCGGCGGCCTGCGCCGGCTGAACTCCGACCCGCCCGTCGCACCGCACGCGACCTGATCCATCCGAGGACGCATGGACAGCACCGCAGCACCCGAGAGCGCCCCCGCGCAGCCGCAACCCGACCAGCGCTCGGTGCGCCGCGCGGCCTGGGCCGGCCTGATCGGCAGCGCCCTGGAGCAGTACGACTTCGTCATCTACGGCACCGCGTCCGCGCTGGTGTTCAGCGAGCTGTTCTTCCCCGGGATCTCCCCGGCCGCCGGGTTGCTGGCCAGCTTCAGCACCTACGCCGTCGGGTTCGCCGCCCGCCCGCTCGGCGGCCTGATCTTCTCCCGGCTCGGCGACCGGCTGGGCCGCAAGTGGGTGCTGGTGGCGACGCTGCTGCTGATGGGCGGGTCGACGCTGGCCATCGGGCTGCTGCCCACCTTCGACCAGGTGGGGCTGCTCGCGCCGGTGCTGCTGCTGCTGTGCCGCTGCCTGCAGGGGCTCGGCGCGGGAGCCGAGCAGGCCGGGGGAGCGACGCTGCTCACCGAGACCGCCGCGCCCGGACGCCGCGGGCGGCTCGCCGCGCTGGTGATGACCGGTGCCGCGCTGGGCACCGCCGTCGGCGCGGTCGCGTGGGTGCTGGCGCAGCTGCTGCCGCCGGACCAGCTGATGAGCTGGGGCTGGCGCCTCGTGTTCGCCAGCAGCCTGTTCGTCACCGTCGCCGCCCTGGTACTGCGGCGCAGGCTCGCCGAGAGCCCCGTGTTCCAGGAGCTGCGCGAGCAGGAGGCCGAACCGCGCCGCCCCGTCGCCGAGGTGTTCCGGCGCGGCAGGCGCCCGCTGCTGCTGGTGTTCCTGATGAACCTCGGCGTGAGCACCCAGTCCTACACCTACCAGGTGTTCATGGCCTCCTACCTGGTGTCCTCGGTCGGGGTGGACGCGGACCTGGTGCCGAAGGTGCTGCTGGTCGGTGCCCTGTGCGGCGGGGTCGCCGCGTTCGGCTTCGGCCGCCTGTCCGACCGGTTCGGCCGCAGGCCCGTGTCCGGGCTGATCTTCGCCGCCCTGGTGCTGCTGCCCGGGCCGAGCTTCATCGCGCTGAACACCGGCTCCACCGCGGCGGTCGTGGTGGTGGTCGTGCTCGGCTTCGTGCTGGCCTGCCACGGCCTGGTCGGGGTGCAGATGAGCTACTTCCCCGAGCTGTTCGGCACCCGCTACCGGTACGCGGGCGTCACGCTGGGTCGCGAGTTCTCCTCGATGCTGGGCGGCGGGATCGCGCCGCTGGTGTGCACCGCGCTGGTCGCCGCGTTCGCCGGTTCCTGGATCCCGGTGGCGGTGTACATGTCGGTGGCGGCGCTGGTCAGCGGGTTCGCCACCTGGCTGGCGCCGGAGACGCGGGACCGCGACCTCACCACCGACCGGGACGCGACCGGCGAACGGTAAACGGGAGCGCGTTGCTCCGTTCGTGGCGTTGACCGGCCGGGTCGCGCGGGGTCGAATGGTCCCGCCAGGTGCGCGGGCGAGGGAAACGAGGAATGTGCGGATGAGTCTCCAGTTCCCGGCGCCCCACCGCGTCGGCGTCCGGCGCGCGGTGCTGGTCGCGGCCACCGCGGTCGTGCTGGCCGTGGTGCTCGCGCTCGTCGTGGAGGTGCGGCCGCGGGCCGACGCCGCCGGCGGCGAGCACGCCGCGATGTACTACCAGACCCAGTACGACGGCGACCGCTACGTCTCGCCGCGCGAGCTCACCGACCACGACGTGCCCGTCACCGACCTGATCGTCGGGGCGATCCACCTGAACTCGCCGACCGAGGTGCACCTCAACGACGACCCGCCGGACGACCCCAAGTTCGATCCGATGTGGACGGACCTGGCGGCGGTGCAGGACGAGGGCGTGCGGGTGCTCGGCATGGTCGGCGGAGCCGGGCACGGCAGCTTCCAGCGGCTGGACGCCGAGTTCGACACCTACTACCCGCTGCTGCGGGACCTGGTCGCCGAGCGCCGGCTGGACGGGATCGACCTCAACGTCGAGGAGGAGATGTCCCTGGCGGGCATCGAGCGGGTCATCACCGCGCTGCGCGCCGACTTCGGGCCCGACTTCGTGATCTCGATGGGCCCGGTGGCCAGCGCGCTGTCCGGCGGCGGCAACCTGTCCGGCTTCGACTACGACCGGCTCTACCGGGACGTCGGCGAGGAGATCGCCTTCTTCAACGCCCAGTTCTACAACGGTTGGGGCGATGCTTCGTCCACATCGGACTTCGATGCGATCGTCGAGCGCGGGGTGATCCCCGCCGACCGGATCGCGGTGACGGCGTTGACGAACGGGGGCAACGGCGGTTCCGGCTACGTGGACGCGGCGACGCTGCGGGACGTGCTCGCGGAGCTGCGCGCGAAGTACCCGGAGTTCGGCGGCATCACCGGCTGGGAGTACTTCAACGCCGCTCCGGCCGACGGCACCGACCGCTGGCGGTGGTTGGCGGAACTCGCCCCCGGGGCCTGACCGCACCGCGCCCGGCGAACGGGCCGGGCACCCGCGGTGCTCAGCCGTCCTCCCAGGTCTGGGCGACGGCGTGGACCTGCACGCCGAGGGCCTGGGCCAGCGCGGTCTCGCCGGGTGGCGCCGCGTCGTCGGTGATCAGCGTGTCGTAGCCGCTGAGGTCCCCGTACGCGTAGGTGGCGGACCGGCCGAACTTGCTGTTGTCCACGGCCAGCACGGCCCGGTCGGCGGCGGAGACGAAGGCGGCCTTGTTGTCGGCGTACTCCCGCACCGGGTGCGAGAGCCTGCCTTCGTGCACGCAGGTCGCGGTGAGGAACGCGACGTCGATGTGGAACCGGTCGAGCTGGCGCAGCACCTCCAGGCCCGCGCACGACTCGAACTCCGGGTAGAACCGGTCGCCGAGCAGCGTGACCTGCGCGGTCGAGTCGGCCAGCAGGTACGCGACCCGCAGCGAGTTCGTGATCACGTGGTTGTGCTCGCTCTGGCCGAGCAGCCGGGCGAGCGGGAACAGCGTGCTGCCGCAGTCGAGCAGCACGGTGCTGCCGGGGGAGACGTGGTTGCGCAGCTCGTCGCCGATGGCCGTCTTGGCCTCGCGGTGCATGTTCTCCCGGAACTGCAGCGAACTCTCGATGTCCACGGTGGACAGCGCCATGGCGACCGCGCGCCGCTTGTGCAGCAGCTTGCGCTCGTGCAGGTCGTCGAGGTCGCGGTGCATCGTCATCAGGCTGACGCCGAGCCGGGCCGCGAGGTCGTCGATGCGCACCTCCCCGCCCTTGCTGACGTGGCGCAGCACCGCCTGGCGGCGCTGCTCGACTTCCGCCTTGGACTTCCGGATGGACATCGCTCTCCCCTCGGTCCCCTAGTTATCCCACATCCCACCAGGCCCGTGACCCCCTAGTTATCTCATATTTTGCGTGAAGATCTTGAAAAGATCTGAGATATCTAGCATCTTGTTCTCACACACCCGGCTGTCCGCCGCGACCACCGCGACCGGCCGGACGTGCCGCAGTCACCACCGCGAGGCGGTGACCAGGAAAAACATTCGGATCGCCGAGCTCAGGCGCGGGGATCCGGCTCCACCTACCCGGGCACCGAAGCCCGCCAGGAGGTCAGCACCGTGGTATCAACCGGCCACGAACCGCCCGCGTCCGCGTCGTCCGGCGGCGGTATGACGTTCTTCGATCGCATCGGCATCCCGCGAGTCCTGCTCTGGGGCTACGTCGGCATGTTGCTGTTCATGATCGGCGACGGGGTGGAGACCAGTTATCTCTCCACCTACTTCAAGGTCGACCTGGGCTTCGCCGAGTCCAGCGTCGGTGTCGTCTTCACCGTCTACGGCCTCGCCGCGGCCGTCGGCGCCTTCCTCGCCGGTGGCCTGTCCGACCGGTGGGGCCCGCGCAAGGTCATGATGGTGGGTGCCGCGCTGTGGGCGATCTGCCACGTGCTGATGCTCACCATCGGCATCCCCACCAGCAACTACGTGCTGATCCTGCTGACCTACGGCGTCCGCGGCCTCGGTTACCCGCTGTTCGCCTACGGCTTCCTCGTCTGGATCATGGTCGGGGCGCCGGAGAAGCAGATCAGCAAGGCGCTCGGCTGGTACTGGTTCTCCTTCACCATGGGCTACCCGGTCCTCGGTTCCGCCCTGGTCGCCGGGCTCAAGCCGGCGCTCGGCTTCTACCCGACCCTGTGGGTCTCGCTGGCGCTGATCGCCGCCGGTTCGTTCATCGTGTTCACGATGCTCAAGGAGCGCTCCGGGTTCGAACCGCTGGCCGCCGACGGCTCCAGCATGGTCAAGACCCTGGTCGGCTGCGTGACGATCATGTTCGAGCGGCCGAAGGTCGGCCTCGGCGCCCTCACCCGGCTGATCAACACGACCTCGCAGTTCGGCGTGTGGGTGTTCACCCCGCTGTACCTGATCGAGCAGGTCGGGTTCAACTCCGAAGAGTGGTCCACGCTGCTCATGATCATGATGGGCTCGAACCTGGCCGGCGTGGTCGCCTTCGGTGCCCTCGGCGACCGGTGGAGCAGGCACAAGACCATCGTCTGGTTCGGCGGTGTGCTCGGCGCGGTGTCCTGCCTCGGCCTGTACTACGTCCCGAACGCCGTCGGGCACAGCTACATCCCGGTCGCGATCGTGGTGGCCATCTTCGGCGTCGGCCTCGCCGGTTACGTGCCGCTGCCCCCGCTGATGACCCAGCACGCCCCCGGCCGCAAGGGCCAGGTCATGTCGACCTACACCCTCGGCGCCGGCGCCAGCCAGGCCGTCGGCCCGGCCATCGGCACCGCGTTCATCGGCATCATCGGCATCCAGGGCGTCATGTGGATCTACGCCGTGCTGCACCTGTCCAGCAGCGTGCTCGCCCTGATCATCCGCACCCCCAACGAGGAGGCGCAGCGCGAGGCCGCGGCGCTGCCCGAGGACAACACCGTCGTCGCGCACTGACCTCCCGCACGCCCGTCCGCCGCTGACGCGGTGGCGGAGACCTCGGCGGCTTCCCGGCCGCGGGACCCTTCCCGATCAGGGCGCCACCTGATCGTCGAAGCCCCGCCCGGGGAGCCGCCGAGTTCTTTGTCGTGCTGTGCTCCTGTTGCTCGGGGATGGGGTGGCGGAACCTCAGCGTTCTCCTCGCTGCGGGATCGTTTTCACCGGTGGCTCCGCCACAGGAGAAAACGCTGTCCTCGCGAGGAGAACGCTGAGAAC
>NZ_JAIUKC010000030.1:0-50702 GCF_020177435.1 Saccharopolyspora sp. 7B
CCCCCCCGCCGGGCCACACCCCCCCCCCCCCCCCCCAAACCCCCCCCCCCCCCCCGCACCCCCCCCCCCCCCGCGGCCCGGGGCCTCGCCGATCACCGGCGAGGTCCGGCCGGACGCGGTCCCTCCCCGACCGCCCGGCCGCGCAGGAAGGAGCCCGGCCGGGCACTCCCCCACATCCCGGCCGGGCTCCCCCGCTACAGGCCGAAAGCCCCGCCCTCGACGAGGATCAGCACGCCGATCCCGATCAGCACGACCGGCATCAGCACGTGCCCCCACCGCGACAACGCCGCCGCGATGGCGGGCCGGGTCGCGAAGAACCGCCCAGCGGCGATCCACACCGCCAGCAACAGCAAAAACACCACCACGTGCGCGCTCATCCCGCCGATGCCCGCCGTGGCGAACACCGGCACGTAGACGCCCACGTTGTCCGCGCCGTTGGCGAGGGTGACGGCCGCGACCTCCAGGACGCGGGGACCGCCGCGCCGCCGCTGCTCCTCGGCGGGATTCCCCCGCTCGCGCCAGGCCTGCACCGCGGCTTTGACGCCGAGCGCCAACGGCAGCAGGCCCAGGTAAGGAATCGCCCCTTCCGGGAGGAAGGTGGCGCCGAACGCCGCGGCCACCGACACCGCCAAGATCGCGGCGAAACCCAGGTACTGGCCGAACGCGATGACGCGCACGGCACCGCGGTGCCCCGCGCCCTGGGCGAAGAACAACGCGAGGACGAGGATGTCGTCGACGTTGGTGACGGCGAACAGGCCCACCGCCCGGCCGATGGTGCTCAGGTCCACGACCGCACCACCTCCGCCGAAGAGGACTGCCGTGGGAAGGCGCGCACGCGCGCGCGGAAAGAGAACATGGTCGACCTTCACTGGGTTCGCGGACTGCGGCGGACACGAGAGGCCGCACGCCCGCATCAGCGGCGGCGCACGGGCCTCGGGCCGCCATCAGCAGCGCAGGATCCCGAGGGAGATCGGCGTCGGCGGATCGACCGGCACAGGAATTCCCACCGCACCACGGGACATCCGCACGTCCTTCGCACGGAGGGCAGGGGCCGCGCAGTGGATCGCCGGGACGACGGCGAAGGCGGCGGCGGGCGGCACCTCACGCCCGAACACCACCACCCCGTCCGAAGCCGGACCGCGGTCCCCGGGATCGTCCCGCTCGAAGACCGGCCCGCCCGAGACCTCGGGCGCCGGATCAGCCGTCGGCGCGGCGGAGGTCGAGCTCGCGACGGCGGCGGGAACCGCCGACCCCGCGAACGCGGCAGGCGGGTCCGGCATCACCAGGTACACCAGCAGCGCGGTGGCCACCAGCGCCACGACCGCGCACGACCGCCGCACCCGCGCACCCCCCACCGTTCGAAGACCCCGAGAAGCATCGCACACGATCAGGCGCCGCCCCACCGGCCTCAGGTGAGGCCGAACGTCAGGCGCAGGTCCACGATCTGCTGCTCGCCCGCCACCCACGCCAGGGGCGCGTGCTGCACGAAGATGCCGGTCGGTTCGCGCAGCAGCGGACGGCTGCCCGCATCGGTCGGCCACTCGACGTCGCCGGTGGCGATGCGGGCCGGGATGAGCCAGTGGTCCCCGGTGCGGTAGGCGGGCCGGCCCGGGTCGGTGCGCTTGAAGTGCACCTCCACGCCGTCCTCCAGCCGCAGCCACCGGCCTTCCTCCACGGGGATCGCGCCGCCGCGCATCGGCCGGGTGGGGGCGCCGGGCTGCCTGCTGCCTTCGCGCTGGTCCCAGCGGCGCAGGAACGGGTGCAGCCGCGCGTCCCGGCCGGCTTCGGGTTCCGCCGACAGCCGCACCCGGCGCTCCGGCAGGTCCAGTTCCTCCACCCGCAGCAGCGGGTCCGGTTCCAGGCGGCTGGCGTAGGCGGTGTCCACGACCTCCACCAGGTCGCCGACGTCCAGGTCCAGCTTCTCGTCCCCGCCCAGCGAGGCCAGCGCCACCCAGGTGCCGTCGACCTCGTCGATCGGGAAGACGACCGAACCGTTCTCCCGGGACCACTTGAAGGTGGCGCCGGATTCCGCACCGCCCTCGTGGATCTCCACCCGGTACAGCTGGTTCTCCGGGCCGCGGTAGCGGGCCTCCGGGTGCACCAGGCACGGATCGGTGTCCGCGTCGGCGGGCCGCTTGCTGCGCGCCGCCAGCAGCGGGGACTGGGCGCGCTGCTCGCGGGACCACTCGTCGAACGCCTCGCGCACGGCTTCCGCGGGCGCATCCGCGTTCGTGACGCCGAGTTCGGCGGCGGGCAGCGCCATCACCTGCCACACCACCTTCACCCGCGCCGAGGTGTCCGGTGCCGCGGTGCCCAGCGCCACCTCCCGCAGCTGCGGATCCTCGGCGGCGGTGACGATCCGCTCCCACACCTTCAGGTACACCAGGTACGGCTCGTCCGGCAGCCGGTCCGCGGGCAGCTCCGGGTCCCGGAACCCGTCCGGCTGGTCCCAGTAGGTCCAGCTCGACGGCTGCTCCACCGGCGGCACCGGCTCGTCCTCGTCCGGCACCGCCTGGCCGGGCGCGGGCCGGTGGGCGTCGCAGCGGATGCCGCCCACGTAGTAGCGGCCACCGCCGATCGCCAGGTCCGACAACCCGTGCGGGCCGGCGATCCGCTCGATGCCGAACCCGGTGGCGTCCACCGGACCGCCGTGCGGGCCGATCAGGTCGGTGAGCACCGTCCGCTGCTCGTGCAGCTGGATCAGCGCCTGCTCGTTCGCGTCCGAATCCAGCTGGACGCGGCCCTGCTGGGCGACCACCGCGGAATAGCCGCGCTCCGGCTGGAAGTTGATGCGGGACAGGTCTGCGTGCATGTTCGGAGCGTCCTCTCGTGCTGGAGATCAGGAGACGAAGATCAGGCCCGAGTCGGCCCCCGCCGGGACGTGCTCGGCCAGCCGCGCGCGCAGGTTGTCCTCCCGCTGCGGCTCGTACAGGTCGTGGAACGCGCCGAGCTCGGACCCGTCCTCGGCGCCGCGGCGGATCGGCAGCGGGCAGTTCGCGGCGAGCCGCGCGTAGTCCGGCGTGCCGTAGCGCACCGACTCGAACACCGGCCGCACCCCCTCGGCCACGTCCCCGGCGCAGCGGTGCCTGCGCGGGGTGCGGGAACCGGACGGCACGTAGCTGTAACGCAGGTCGCCGATGCCGCGCCGGGCCACGTGCATCCGGCCGGTGAACAGGCTGTTCTCCGCGAGCCGCACCGCGTGCGCGTGCACCTCGCCGAACACGGTGCTGCGGTGCGCGTGCAGTTCCGCGTGCGCGTGGCGGCAGTCCGGGGCGGACAGCGCCTCCCGGTCGTGCCCGGTGGCGTCGAGGACGCTGTCGCGCAGGTGGATCGGCAGCGGATCGGTGCTCACCTCGTCGCCGATCACGGTGATGGTGCCGAGGATGCTGCGGTCGATCTCCACGCAGGCGGTGGTGCGGTCCAGCAGCAGGCTCGGTTCTCCGGGCGCGTGCGGCTCGCACCCGGGTTCCAGCGACCAGCCGGGGACGAGCGTGCAGTGGCGGACCTCCAGCGCCGCCAGCGGACCCGTCACGTTGACGCCGCGGCCCGTGATGAGCAGCCCGTCCAGCACCACGCGCGGCCGCCGCCCCGCCGGAACCTCCTGCGGCACGCGGATGTTCAGCGCGTCCGGGCGGTTGCTGTAGGTGTCGAGCAGCCGGATCACCGGGCGCTTCCCGTCGGCGGCGCGCAGCAGCAACCGCTCGTCCGGGCCCAGGTCGAAGTCCAGCTCCTCCTGGTGCGCGCCGTTGTGCGCGATCTCGATGACGCAGTCCGCCGCGCCACCGGACTCGCGTTCCGCGCGCCACGCCTCGTAGGCGTCGAGGATCAGCGGGTGCTCCTCGCCCGGCCCGACCCGGCGGATCCGCGCGTGCGGCGGGGTCTCCGGGTCGCGCGGGTAGGCGCCGCCGCCGATGTCCGCGGAGAACGCGTGGTGGTAGTCCACCGACACCCCGGCGCGCGGTGCGGACCGCGAGCCGAACGCGATCCGGCCCAGCACCGGGTCGACCGCCACCTGCCCGTACCCGGGCCGGTAGCGCCAGCCCGTCAGGTCCGCGATCGTGATCGCCGCCGGCGGCACCGGAGCGTCCTGCCCGTCCAGCCGGATCACGAAGCTCTTGCCCGGCCCGTAGTAGTCCGCCAGCCGATCCGCGACCTGCCTGCGCCGCAGCCGGGCGGGCACGTTGTCCAGGGTGGCGATGTGCGTCGCCGACGGCTCCGGCACCGGTTTCGTCACCAGCGGCACGTCGTTGCCCAGGATGGAGAACGTGTAGAGGCTGCGGGTGCGGTCGATGCAGTACGCGGGCGCGCCGAGCACCGGGTGCGGCCGCAGCCGCCATGCGAACAGCGCCACCCCCGCCGGGGTGAGGCCGCCGCGCCGGTGCCGCGATCCGGCGCGCCGCACATCGGCGGACCGGGCGACGGTCCCGAACGGGCCGCCCGCCAGGTCCAGCGCCGCGGACTCGCGCACGTCGGCGAGCCTGCCGCGCCGCAACCGGAACGCATCCCCTGCGCCGTGCAACCGCACCGGCTGGTGGTGCGCGACCAGGCGGGACAGCTCCACGGCGCGGGCCGGCCACCCGGCGGTTCCGGCGGCGAGCTCTTCCAGCAGCGGCAGCGTTCCCTTGCGCCGCCGGTGCGCGACGGTCGCCGCCACATCGCGGCGCGGGGCGAGCGCTTCGGCTAGCCGCCGCCGCGCCTCCGCCGGATCGCCGCCGTCGCGCAGTCCGGCGGTGCCGACCCGCTCGTAGCCGGGCAGCCGGTGGTAGCCGACGAGCTCGCCCAGGTACGGCAGCGCCCATTCGGCGGCGGTCTCCACGAACCAGTCGTCGTACTGCTGCGCCACGGCATCGCGCACCAGGTCGAGCTGTTCGCCGACGACGGCGAGCAGCTCGCGCAGCGGCTCGCCCTGCTCGGCGTCGCGCAACCGGTGCCAGGCGGGCAGCAGGTTCGCGAGCGCATCCGGTTCCC
This sequence comes from Saccharopolyspora sp. 7B, assembly GCF_020177435.1. Taxonomy (NCBI): domain Bacteria; kingdom Bacillati; phylum Actinomycetota; class Actinomycetes; order Pseudonocardiales; family Pseudonocardiaceae; genus Saccharopolyspora; species Saccharopolyspora sp. 7B. The sequence continues at coordinate 4,969 of NZ_JAIUKC010000030.1, forward strand.
GGCTCATCGGTGGACCTCCGTGAGGATCAGCGAGTCCGGCACGTCCGGGGACAGCAGTGCCAGCTGGGCGGGACGCAGGCCGCGGTGCACGAACACCCGGCGACCCGGTTCGAGCCGGGCGGTGCCGGTGATGTCGGGGTTGCGGCGCAGCAAGTCGCGCAACGAGATCCCGTTGCGGGCGGCCACGTCGGTGAGGGTCTCGCCGCCCGGTGCGGTGACGCGGTAGCGCTGCTCGACGTGCTCGGCGAGGCGCGCGGGCACCACGTCGGCGGGCCGGGCGAGCCGGTCGGTGACCGCGGCGAACTCGTGCGGGCTGCCGTCCTCGGGGATCCCGCCGAACACGTCGACGTCCACGTAGGACACTCCAGGCACGGAGTGTGCGGTGGCCAGCACTTCGGACAGCAGCGCGGGCCGGCCCAGTTCCCGGCCGGCGAAGCCGAGTTCGTCCAGCAGCGCCCGCCGGATCCGCGGTCGCACCACGTCCCACGCGTGGTCGCGCTCCAGCGCCACCTTCGCCGACACCACCAGCAGCACCGCCTCCCGCGGCTGCACCCGCACCGGCAGCCGCGGATCGCCGTACTCGTCCAGCGCGGACCGCAGGGCGCGCAGCAGGTCGCCGTCCGGCGCGAGCGGCAGGTCGTCCACCCCGGCGACGGTCAGGTGCAGCACTTCGCGCCTGCCGTCGAACACGCGCCGCGCCGCGGCCCGCCCGATCCCCGCGCGGGACCGGGCGAAGTCCTCGTAGTCGCGCACCGACACCAGCCGGTCCAGCGCCGACACCGCCAGCGGCACCGTGCGCCGGGTCAGCGCCGGGCCGTCCGCGTCCGAACCACCGGTCGCGGGCAGCGGGTTGGTGACCCCGGTGACGCCCAGCGGCCGCGTGACGGGTTGCGTGATGCGGTCGGCGCCGACGTTGGCTGCGCGCCCGGTGCCGAACCGGTAGCGGGCCCGCACGTTCTCCTGCCCGGTGGGCAGCCGCGCGCCGTGCACGCCGTCGCCGAAGGTCACCGTGGTGCGCCCGGACGCGTCACCGCCGACCACGTAGACCCGCTCCGTCGGCCCGCGTCCGGCGAGGCTGTCCACCGGGTGCCAGCGCAGGCCGTCCACCCGGACCTCCAGCGCCGGGGTGGCGCCCAGCGGGTTGTCGGCGGGCAGCCAGGTCAGCGGGGACTGCCAGAGCGCGAACGTCTGGTGCGCCTTGCCCGCGTCGCCGCTGCCGATCGGTTCGTCGCGGCTCTCGCCGTGCGTGGCGGGCACGACGTTGCCGTGCACCACGACGGTGTCCCGCCGGTAGCGATGCCGCAGGTCGGTGGTGAGGGTGAGCACGGTGTGCGGGTGGTCGCCGGGCAGTTCCGGGTCGAGGGCGGTGTCCGCGGCGGCGATGACGGCGACCTCGGTGCCGGGAGCGCCCGGCGGGTCGGCGAGCTCCCCGGACACGACCAGGTACCGGCCGGGGCGCAGACCTTCGTGCAGGTCGGCGAGTTCGAGGGTGCTGCCGCGCACCTCCTCGTCCAGCGGTTCGTCCGCGGGCCGCAGCGGTTCGCCGCCCGCGTGCGCGGTGGCGTCGCGGATGTCGGAGAGCTGCCGGTCCTGGTCGTCCAGCCACGGGTCGGCGAGGGTCAGCTCGGTGGCGCGGCCGGTGATGCCGTAGCGGGTCCCGGCGGTGGTGCGGACGGCGGTGGCGCGGGTGACGACGCACGCCAGCGCCGGGTCGCCGGGGATCCCGCCGGGCGCGCCCTTGCGGGGGCGCCGCACGACGACGCGGCTGCCGGTGGTGATCTGCTCGTGCACCCCGTCGAGCACCAGGATCCGTTCGCTGCCCGGGTAGGGCGCGGTGGTGAAGGTGAGCTCCACGTTCGCCGGTTCGCCGCCGGCGCCGTAGCGGGCGGTGAGCCGGTACGGGCCGACGAACGCGGTCTCCTGCTGCTGCGGCAGCAGGTCCCACTCCTCCCGGGAACCGTTCTGCACGCCGACGTGCACCCGGCCCTGCTCGTCGGGACGGGAGATCGTCAGGGTGCAGGCGGGCAGCTCCGGCAGCATCCGGACGGTGACCCCGGCGGCGTTCTCCTCGCGTGGTGCGGGGCTGGGGAGCGCGGGGTCGGGTGCGGTCAGTTCGACGCGGCCACCGCCGAACTCGAACTCCTTGCGGGTCGGCAGCTGCTCCACGTGCTGCCAGCCGCCACCCGGTTCGGTGCGCTGGAACTCGGCGCGCACCGGCCGGGTGCCGCCCGCGTCGAACGCGATGCGCACGCTGGTGCGGGTGCCGCCGGGCAGCGGCCAGTCCGATTGGCGCACCACCCGGCCCACCGCGTCCTGCACCGGTTGCAGCGGGGCGGTGGCGCCGAACGGGGCGGCGGTCACCCGCATCGCGACCAGTTCGCGGAGCACGCCCGGCGGTGGCGCGGCGGAGTTCGCCCGCAGCGCGCGGGCCGGGGCGGCTCCGGCGGCGGGAGGGGTGCCGCGGCGCGCGGCCGGTGCGGCCGGTGCCAGGTCGAGGGCCCGGTCCCGCAGCTCGGCGACGACGGCCCGCAGCCTGCCGAACCAGTCGGCGACCGGTTCGCGGGGTTCGGCGAGCACTTCGGCCTCGGCGAGCCGGTCCAGGGGTTCGGCCAGCCGCAGCGCGAACTGGGCGGGCGAGCCGATCGCGGGCAGTTCGGCGCGCAGCGGTGCGAGGACCTGGGCGTCGAACTCCTCGATCAGCTCGTCGGCGGGCCGCGGGTGCGGCAGCTGCGGGGACGGTTCCCCGGTGCCGGGTGCGAGCCAAGCACCGAGTTCGGCGCGCAGCTCCGCCAGGGTCGGCGGTGGTGCCTGCGGCAGCGAGATCGCGGTGACGTCCTCGTCCCGGTCCACGCGCACCGCACCGACGGGCCGCAGCAGCTGCTGGTCGCCGAAGTCGAACAGCAGGTTCTCCCCGGCGCGCAACGAGATCGAGGTTCCGGCGACGTAGATCTCCGAACGCTGCTCCAGCTCCTGCCGGGTGAGCAGCGCCGGGCGCCGCCGCCGCACCGCCAGCCGGTTCCACGTCCAGCGCGCGAGCAGGTCCTCGCCGGTCTCGAACACCACCGACTCGGTCTCGGCCGCGCCGGGCACGCTGTTGCTGCGGGCCCCGCGCGGGATGAGCACGGTGGCGTCCTCGTCCCGCGGGTCCCGGTCCAGGGAGTAGGCCAGGTAGGTGCTCGCGGCGACGCCGGGGCGCGGCCGGTGCCCGACGAGCCCGCCGAGCATCGCCAGCGACCGGTGGTCGTCAGCGGTGCCCAGGTAACCCTCGTCGGCGATCCGCTCCGAGTGGAACGTCAGCAGGTCGCCGAGCACCGCCCACGCGTCGAGCAGCCCGATCGCCGGGTCGTCGGTGGTGCGCACGGTCAGCCCGCGCAGCGCCGGATGCGCGGGCGAGGCGAGCCGGTCGAGCATCGCGGCGAGGAACGTGCCGTGCTCCCCCACACGCAGGTCCAGCGCCGACCGGCCCGGCGGGTTGTGCGGGCGGGCCGGGGCGCGCCGTTCGTCGTGGCGGTCGCAACCGCATCCGCATCCGCTCACCGCGCACCCCCGAATTCCAGGTGGAGCACGCCGTTCTCGGGGCGCTCCGGGTCGTTGTCGCAGCAGGCGATCTCCAGCGGAGCCACCCGCAGCAGGCCCGCGTCGAGTTCGCCGTCGTCGTCGTGGAAGGCGCGCCGCAGCCGGGTGACCTGCGCGCTGCGCACCCCGGGCACGGCGGCGGCGGCGACGAGCCTGCTCAGCCGCACCGGTTCGCCGAAGCTCAGCGCGTCGGGGTGGAAGAACCCGAGCGCTCCGCCGCGCAGCCGCCGCCTGCCGAAGACCCGCAGCAGGTCGGCGACGATCGGGCCGCGCTGGTGCCCCGGCGCCGCGCAGATCCGCAACGAGACCTCCAGCGGCACCTGCCGGGCCGGGCGAACCACCAGCTGGTGGCCGATGCGGCGGTGCCGTTCGAGCAGGTCGGTGACCTCGGCGAGCAGTTCCGGGCCCGGGGTGCCGGTGCGCTCGGCGTCGACGGCGACGTGCACTTCCCGGGTGCTGCCGCTCCAGCGGATCTCGGCGGCGGCGCGCTGCACGCCGGGCACGTTTCCGGCGAGCGCGGCGTAGTCGGCGGCGGTGACGGCGCGCGGCCGGGTGCGGCGCAGGTCCAGCGGCGCGAGCTGGCGCACCTGCTCCACCGGTTCCGGTTCGGTGCCGCCGGTGGCGGGCAGCGGATTGCGCACCACCACCCCCGGCAGCGGTGCACCGTCCGGTTTCCGGCGCAGCACCAGCCGATCGATGGCCTCGGCGCCGACGTTGCCCGCGGTGCCGCCGCCGATCCGGTAGCGGATCTCCAACGCGGCGCCCGGTGCGGGTGCCGCGCCGCAGCGGTCGTCGCCGAAGCGCAGCGCGAGCCGCCCGTCGTCGTCGAGCTCGCCGACGAAGTGCCGGTCGCGCGGCCCGCTGCCGAGCAGGTCCCGCCGCGGTTCCCACCGGTGCTCGCCGTCGGTGACGTGCACGGCGGGCAGCGCGGCCCGCGGATCCGGATCGTGCGCGGCGGGCCCGTGCAGCACCGGGTCGTCGGGGTGCAGCCCGGTGGCGTGCTGCTCGCCCCAGCTCTGCCCGATCTCCCAGGCGATGTCGGGGCCGAGGACGGTGCCGGCGTGGGCGCGGGCGGTGAGCACCTCGAGCCTGCGCCGTTTGGTGGCGAGCAGGTGGTCGGCGCGGTGCAGCAGGTCGCGCAGCGCCCGCACCGTGTGCCCCCGCAGTTCGAGGCGTTCCAGCAGGTCCCGGTCGAACAGCACGGCCAGCTCGTCGACCTCCTCGTCGGCGAGCCCGTCGGAGTCGCGGGCGCTGCGCCACAGCTCCACGAGCCGTTCCCGCACCCGGCCGGGGATGGCGGCGAGCCGGGCGGCCTGCCCGACGGCGAGGTGCGCGGGCAGCGGATGCGGCACGGCCTGCACCACCGGGGTGCGGTGCAGGACGGGCCGGAACCGCGGCCGGATTCCCGGGTAGACGGACTGGGCGAGCAGCCGCCGCAGCGCTTCGGCCTGCTCGTGCGCCGTGGTGGGCAGCACTTCTTCCTGCCTGCGACCGGCGTTCTGCACGTCGATGCCCGCGCGGGTCGTGGCGGGTTCGCCGAGGACGGCGTGCAGCTCGCGCACGTCGTCGCCGGTGAGCTTCCGCCCGCCGCGGGTGCGGTCGATGAGGAAGCCCAGGAGTTCGGCGGGTTCGTTGCCGTCGGTGCGGTCCCGGCAGCCGGACGCGTCGCAGGCACCGAGCACCGCGGGCTCCGGCGGCACGACGACCCGGTCCGGGGTGCGCCGGGTGCGGCCGTGGTCGACGAGCGCCACGTTGCCGCGGGCCACGCTCACGTCGGGGATCGGCGCGCAGTCGTAGCCGCCGGTGGAGCTCAGGCGCAGCGGGAACCGCAGCGCGTCGGCCCGCGCCCAGGTCACCTCCAGCACCGGCTGCGCCAGCAGCGCGTCCTCGCCCGGAGTGGTGGAGGTGAGCCGCACCGCCTGCCTCCGCGTCGGATCGGCGTCGCCGGGGGTGCCGGTGACCGGACCGCGGACCTCTTCGAGGACCAGCAGGTCGCCGGGCCGCAGGTCCAGCGCCCGCTCGTCGTCGCGCAGCGTCGCCCCGGTGGCTCCGGCCGGCAGCGTGCAGTCCTCGTCGCCCCAGGTCCAGAACCGGATGCGGTTGTGCGCGGGCCGCAACCGGAACGGACCGTCCGCGAGCGGTTCGAAGACCTCCACCGCGTCCTGCTCGTCCAGCTCCGCCAACGCGTCCTCGTCCAGGACGGGCCCGGGCGCGGGCGGGTCGTGCGGGCCGCGCGGGCGCAGATCCACCGCGGCGAACCGGAACCCGCCCGGTTCGAGGTCCAGTTCGGTGGCGGTCTCGGCCACGACGAAGGCGCGGGCGGCGCAGCCGTCGTGCATCGGGTAGTCGATGAGCCGCACGTGCCTGCGCACCGACACCCGGCGCCGCGCGGTCTCCAGGTAGGCCTCGGTGGCGACCGCGTCCTGCTGGTAGCCGAGCTGGTCTGCGGTGTGCGCGAACAGTTCGACGAGGGTGACGCCGAGGTCCGGCGCGAGCCGTTCGGTCCAGCCCGGGATGGTGAGCGCGAGCCGGTCCAGCAGCACGCGCTTGAGCGAGTCGAAGTCGCGGGCGGTGTAGTCGATCAGCGGTGCGGGCGCGGGTTCCGGTTCGCACGGCGGTGGCGCGGCGTGGTCGAACGGGGTGGGGCCGCCGGGGTGGAAGGTGAACTCGGCGCTGCAGTAGCGCTGGTCGAAACCGGGGAACGGTTCCTCCCCCGGCCTCCCGTACGGGTCGCTGTCCACTAAGGACAATCGATAGCGGGTGGTGTCGCCGGGCCGGTCGACGGTGACGAACATGCGGTCGTCGAGCTCCGGGTCCTTCTCCCGCTCCACGGCGACCTCGACCGCGGTGATGCCGGTGATGCGGCGCCCGCCGTCGATGCGCACGTTCTCCGGCCGCACCCCGTGCGGGGCCTTGCCGATGAACGTGACGACGAGGGTGCGCCCGCCGTCGGCGGCCTCCACCGCGTCCACCCCGCCGAGCCGTGCCGCGCGGACCCGGGCCCGTCTGCCGTCGGTGCGGCAGTGCAGCTCGCTCATGCCCGCCTCCCCTCGAAGATCTCGTCGCGGTGCTCGCCGGTGGCGCGCACCAGGTAGCGCAGCCGCACCCGCACCACCTCGTCCTCGGCGGTGACCTCCAGCGCGTCCACCTCGACCAGGTCGCCGAGCCAGCGCTGCAGCGCGGCGTGCACGGACAGCTCGACGGTCGCCGCGAGCTCCGGGCTGTTCGGCGCGAAGACCAGGTCGAGCAGGCCGCAGCCGAAGTCGGGTCGCATCACCCGCTCGCCGGGGCTGGTGAACAGCACCTGTTCGACGAGGTCGGCGAGGTGCTCGTGGTGCCCGGCGCGGGCGGTGCGGCCGCGGCGGTCGAGGCGGAACGGGAACGCGATGTGGGTCCTCATCACCGGCACCGCACCCCCCGCGAGTCGCCGCGGAACACCGGCGGCCCTTGCGGGCGCAGGTCGGCGCTGAAGCACTGCCCGTCGGTGTCGTCGAGCAGCGCGGGCACGCCGTCGACGAGCAGCCCACCGGCACGCGGCGTGAAACGCACCGTGCGGCACGGCCCGCTCAGGTTCGGGCAGCCGAGCACGGCGTACGCCTCACCGGTCCTCCGCACGGCCTGCCCGTCGGCGCGGACCGCCGCGTTCCCGGTCGCGGCGACGATGCGGCCGCCGTGCGGGCAGTGCACCGCGGTCGCGGCGGTGACGAGGTTCCCTCCGGTCACGACTTCCCCCCTACTGCCTCTTGGGCACGATCAACCGGCCCTGGTTGATGTTCACTTCGTCGCCGACGAGTTCCACGGACGCGCCCTTGCCGTTGCCGACGGTCACGCCCTTCTCGTCGATCTGCACGTACGCCCCGCTCGCCGCGCGCAGCAGGATTCCTTCACCGCCGGGCACGTCGGACATGAGCAGCTTGTGGTCGCCGGGCGTCCGGATCACGACGGGCTGGCGCTCGCCGAGCGCGTCCGGCGGCAGCTCGGAGCGGTCGCCGTACCAGCAGCCCGTCCAGATCGGGAAGCTCGGATCGCCCTGCTCGAACTCGATCCACACGCCGGCGCCGACCTGCGGCACCACGTACTGCCCGGCGCCGCGGCCGGTGAACGGCAGGCACGGCAGCGCCCAAGTGGAGGCCACGTCGCCGAGCACGTCGGGGACCTGCGCGGTGATCCGCCCGATCTGCAGCGGGTCGGCGTTGTCCACGACCCGGCCGCGGAACTTGCCGAGGAAGCGGTTGTTCGATGCGTCGGCCATGCGGTTCCTTCCTCGGGCTAGGGGCGGACGGTGTCGCTGCGGGCCACGAGCCCTTCGCGGGAGAGCGTGAAGTTCTGCTGGTACGAACCGACCCGCAGGTTGTGCGTCACCGATTTCACGTAGTAGTCGCCGTCGTAGGTGACGCCCGCGCCCCGCACCCCGACGAGCTCGCGGGGCCGCAGCACGTACCCGTGCCGGTTCACGTCCAGCGAGCCGGAACCGGAGATCGCGTCGGCGGAGGTCGCGGCCCGCGCGAGCGCCTGCGCGCGGGCGCGTTCCGGATCCATCTTCGCCGTGCCGGACAGGGGTTTCCGCTTCAACGCCGGGGATTCGCGCCGCGCCAGCGGTGGGCGCAGCGGCCCGATGTCCGGGTCCGGCAGCAGCGTGACCTGCCGGGTCGCCGGGTCCTGCACGCGCGCCTCGGGTTGTTCGCGGGCGGTCCCGTCGTAGGCGAAGGTCAATTGGTCCACAGTGGAATGCGCATCCATGTTGACGGTGAGCGCGTGCTGCCGCTGCCCCAGCCGCTGCTCCGGTCCCCAGTAGGCGGTGGAGCGGCCCGGGCGCGGTCCGGGGTCCAGGTAGAACGTGTACCCGTTGGCGCGGGCCAAGTCGTTGACGTACTGCAGATCTGTGCTCGACTGGTAGTCGACGCGCAGTTCCTCCCGCGGCGGCTGGTGCACCTGCTCGCGGATGATGCGGCTGTCGATGCCGTAGTCGGCGTACTTGCCCAGGATCCGCTCCACCCGCTGCGAGGGCGCCAGGTTCGGATACCGGTCGGTGCGCTCTTCGAGGTCCAGCAGCAAGGTGAGGTCTTCGCCGGTGACGGTGAGCGTGGACTGCCCCGGCTGGTTGCTGGCGCCGACCTCGTTGCGCACGATCAGCCCGTCGAGGATGACGCTCGGCGTCCCCTTGATGGCGAGCGCCAGGACCACCCGCGTCTTCGGGTCGAAGAAGCCCTCCGGCAGCAGGCGGTCGACGATCCGGCCCTTCTTGGTGAGGTCGAACGCCAGCTGGAAACCGCTGCGCTCGCCCGCGGTGCTGGTGATCTGCGCGGACAGCAGTGCTTGCGCCACCTCGCCCGGCACGGGCCTGGTGAGCTTCGGGCCCATGTGCAGGCTCAGGTGCACCGGGCCGGAACCGATCGGGACCTCAGACATCGAAGCTCCCCGGGCTCGGCACGTCGATCTCCCGGCCCGGCTCCGCGGTCAGCTCTGCCGGGTCCAGCACCGGGTTCGCGTCCGCGATCCGCCACCACTGGCCCGGATCGCCGAAGTACCGCTGCCCCAGGTGATCCGGGCGCTCGCCGGCGTTCACCACGTGCTCGTCCGCGTGCTCCGGGAGCTTCGGCAGCAGCCGGCGCTTCGCGTACCGCACCTCGGTGCCGTCGGCCGTGCGGTGCACCCCGATCTCCACGTCGTGGTACCGGCTCGTGCGCGGATACGGGTGCGCGCCCGGGATGTCGTCCAGCGCGGTCTCGTACGGTTCGATCACGGCCTACCTCCCCGCCCCTGCCCCGTTCAGGCCCAAGGAACCCAGCGAACCCAGCGTTCCGATGCCCGCGAGTCGTTCCTTCTGCGCCAGGTGCGCCAGGTACAGCTCCGCGCCCCGATGCCCCGGCGGCAGGTCGCTCACCGTCAGCAGCTTCAAGCCGAGGCTCAAGCTCGCCCGGATCGGATTCAGGTTCACGTCGAACGCGGACTCGTTGATGGACATCTCGGTCAGCCGCACCGGGATCACCCGCTTGCCGCCCCAGGTGAACAGGGTCAACGGCATCTCGATCGGGCTGATCTCGATCGTCCCGTTCTTCGCGAGCCGCGTCGCTTCGCGGAGCTGAGCAGTCGTCGGCTGCACCAGCATCTCCAGCGCCGCCAGCTGTGGGTGAATGCCCTCCGGTGCCGCGATCTCCAGCTGATCCGTCGCGTCGATCTCCGCCGTGAACTTCCACGACTCCTCCGCCGGGCCTTTCAGCCGCAGCGCCTCGTTCTTGTCGCCCGATCCGCTGCCACCACCGCCGGAATCACCCTCGCCTCCCGCGGACTGCGGCGACACCGAGCGTTCGAGCGTGTCCGGGTTGAACTGCAACACGATCACCCGCTGCGGGGTGCCGCGCTCGGGGTCGACGAGCACGATGCCGGACCGGATCGGCTTGGGGATGTCGGCGTAGCGGGTCATACCAGTCCAATCAACTCGCGGTCACCGGTCACGATCTTCACGGAGGTAATAACCCGGGCTGCTGGAGAACCGAATCCCCTCAGACACGAGGACATCGATCACCACTCCACTCCAGATCAAGGTCGGAGGACTGGGCAACGTCGCACCCCCGTGCCGATACCCGGATACCCAAGCGATTCCACCAGCAGCGATCGCACGGGCGTTCGCATCGGTGAAGTACTCGCGACCATCATGCGAGACAACCCACAGCCCGCCACGTCGCGGCCATTTCTTGAAAAGCGACTTTATCTCGATCGGATCAGGAAGATGAGGCGCACTCGAAACACTTGAGAACCCCGCGCGATCGCTCGGCGACCATTGAACGCCAGGAGCCAGCGGCGCGACCAAATCCACCAGCTCCCGATTAGCTATGACGTCACCACTATCGGCATAAGTCAGCTTCGGCCCAGCGGGAAGCTCATCCACCTGCCACTCAGGAACAAGGCACAAGTAAGCAGCTTGCTCCCCCCGGGGAACTCCCTGTTCCAGCCGAGGCGACGTCACCCGCAACTCGTACCCCCTTCCGATCAATTCATCGACCACCTCGTCGAACGACTCGTCCGGAATACGCCACTCCTCCGGATCAGAAGCTATTTCCACAGCTCCTCGAGCCGACAACTCCGACCTCACGACGGAGCCCGCACCGTCGAACAACACAACGTCACCCAATAGACTCCCCTCCCAAGGCCGCCACTACGGAAGTTTCAGGAAAATTCCGCGCCCCTTGCTCACACTCTGCATCCCGAGCGGATTCCGCCCGAGCACCTCCTCCATGCAGCGCACACCCCACTCCATCTTTTCCGAATACCCAGCACCTCGGAGGTACTGGTACACCGGCTTCCCGTTCGTAGAAGGCAGACCGTGCTTGGACGTCGTCGACGGGTTCGCGGCAGGCTGACTGTGATCCATCCAAGTATTGAAGTCCTGATTAGCAGTGGCCGAAGTGAGCACCAAGTTCTTCGTATGGTTGGGGCCGTTCTGCCGCTGCTCGACGATATGGTGCCACTGCGGCTTCACCGGGTTTCCTGATTTCGAAGTGCTCGTGGGCGTGTCCGGATTGGTGAACCTCGCAGTCATCCGATAGTTCAGAACCTGCCGAGCCTGGTTGTACTCACTCCACAGGTCCCGCTGCCGAATGGCCTCGAAGTCCGGACCGAGCGCGTACCACCTCTTATCGAAGTCGACCCGCTCCCAACGTTCCTTGACCTCCCGCACCGGAACCCTGAACTCGCCCTTCCCCGAAGGTCCGTGACCGTAGAAGTCGAACTGGACCTGGCGTCCATCCTTGCGCCGAACCTGCATGATCTTTCCGGTGTACCACTGCCCCTTCTTCGCACGGCCGGTCCAACCGTCCTGAACCACATCCTCCCCTTTCGGTTCTCCGGGAGGAACGCTGTAGGCATCGGGCTCAGAATGCGGCTCGGTGTACTCACCCCGCAAAACCGGCCGGGACGGGTTCAGCGTGGCGACCACCATGAAAGGATCACCGCCGACCGGACCCAACCCGGTCAATCGGTAGTGCGCCTTCAGCGCACCGAGCAGATCGAGGAACCGAGGACGCTGGATACCGTCCTTCATCTTCGCGTACAGCTTGGGGCGTAAGCGTGCCACGATCTTGTCCAGCTGATCATCCTTGGACTTCTTGGACTCCTCGTCCTTCTTCCGATCGTTCTTCTTGCTCTGCTTGTTCTCGTTCCGATCGCGTTCGCGCCTGCGATCCCTGGAGGGATCGCGGTCCCGGTCCTTCGGACGTCTCCGGTCGTCGTCGTCCTTGCGCTTGCGCTTGTTCGATCCGCTGTCCGCCTTGTCCCGGTTGTTCTTGCGATCCCGGTCCCGCTTCTCGTCGCGGTCCTTCTTCCGCTCCCGCTCCTGGCTGCGCCGATCGTCCCTGCGTCCGGGGACGTCGTCGTCCTTCTTCGGGCGGTCCGAGTCCTCGTCCTTCTTGCGGTTCGGGTCCGCTTCGTTCTTCTGCTTGCGCTGCGCGTCGTCGTCCTTGCGCTTGCGGTCCTGTTCGTCGTCGTCCCGCTTGCGGTCCCGCTCGTCGTCCTGCTGCTTCTTCTTAGCCGGGGATTCGCGGTCGTCGTCGCGGCGTTTGCCGTCGCGGCGCTCGTCATCACGACGGTCCGGGTCCCGGCGCCGCTGCCCGTCCTCGTCCTTCCGGCGGTGCGGGTCCGAATGCCGCCCGTCGGGCTTGTCCTCCTTCTTCGCGTCCTTGTGGTCGTCCTTGCGAGGCTTGTCGTCCTTCGCCGGGTGCTTCTTGGAGTCGTCGCCCGGCTTCTTCGGCGCGTCGGCCTTGTCGCCGGTCTTGCCCTGGTCAGCCTTCTTGTCGCTGCGAACGCCGGTCTTACCCCCCTGACCACTGGGTTTGCCGCCACCGGGACGGCCTGGTTTCGGGACCGGGGTGTCTGTTCCGTCATCCGAAGGTCCCTTGTCTCCGGGGGCCTTGTCGCCGGCGCCGGGTTGCTGCTGCTTGTCGGAGCCGTTGCCGCCGCGGTCCTCGGGCGGAGCTGCGCCGCCTTCCTTGCCGCCCTTGTCCTTCTTGCCGAGGGAGGCCGCCAGGGTCTTGAAGCGGTCGCCGACTTTGCTGACGTACTTGCCGATGCCGTCCAACAAGAACTGGTAGGCGAGTTCCAGGAGGGCGACGACGCCTGCCGCCACCGCCTTGGCGAACAGGACTCCGTTGCCGCCCTTGCCGACCGACTTGAGCCAGTCGAGGACGGCGCCGAACGCGCGGAGGATCTCGCCGAGCGCGCCGATCGCGGTCTGCAACGCGTCGATGACCGCCGCGACCCAGCCGGCGCCGGGGATGAGCTTCGCGATCACCTTGGTGATGACGATCTCGCCGATGATGAACGGCAGCTGCGGGACTACGGCGTCCCAGGTCTCCTTGACGATCTCCTGGAGGCTGATGCCGCCCTTCTTCAACCGCTCGAAGATGGCCTTCGGCAGGCCGATGATCTCCTCGATCTTCTGGTTGAACCAGTCCTTGACGGCGCTCTTGACCTCACGGAAGAAGTGGTTCTTCGCGCCGTCCTCCGCGGAGCTCTTCGCGCCGGAGAGCCAGCCGCCGGGGTCGGCGAGGAAGTCGACGGCGACCATCATGAACTCGCCGAAACCCGCCAGGAGCTTCGAGGCGAAGTCCAGCACCGACTTGATGGCGTCCTTGACGGCCTTCAGCACGTCGGCGAGCGCCTTCTTCAGCACGTTCAGGATGTCGCTGAGCAGCTTCGCGATCGCTTCGAGCAGGTCGGTGATGAGCTGCTTGAGCTTCGCGGCGAGCTCGGTGACGAAGGCGATGGCGGCGGCCACCAGGTCTTCGATGAACTGCCGGATGCGCCGGGCCAGCTCGATGACCGCCTTCACCAGCGCGACGGCCAGTTCGATCAGCGCCTCGATCAGGTCCTCGACCAGCCCCACGATCTTGTCGCGGATGGTCTTGATGAGGTTCTCGACGTCGCGCTTGAAGTTCTCGATGAAGTCGACGATGGCGTCGCGCGCGGCCTGCAGGATCGCCACGATCTTGTCGCGGAGTTCGATGAAGAACCTCTTGATCTCGTCGAAGGCCTTCTCCACCCAGTTCTTCGACTCCCGCGAGGTGTCGTCCCGCTTCGTCTTCGCCTCGGTCTTCGCGGTCTCCCGCTTGTTCTTGATGCCCTCGTCGTCGTCCTTCTTGCGCTCCTCGATCTTCTTGTCGGTGTCCTGCTCCTCCTTCTCCACGTCCTTGCGGGCCTGCTCGCGCTTCTCCGTCTTGCCGGTGCCGAGCTTGTCGAGCTCGGCATCCTGGTCCGCGCGCCACTTCTCCCGCTCGCCGGAGACGTCGTCGAACGTCGATTCGCGCTTGCCGGTCTGCTGGTCGGTGTTGCGCTTCACCTCCGCGTCGACCTCGCGGTCGTGCTTCTGCCGGGAAGTGCGGGTGTCGCGCTCCTTCTGCTGCTTGCCGTCGGACAGGCCCTGCTCGCCCTTGCCGAACGCGGACTTGAACTCCTTGCCGCGCTCGTGCTCGGCGACCTCCGAGGCCGCTTCCGGTGGTACGGCACCGGTTCCGGCGTCGACCTTGCCGCCGCCCTTCCCGCCCTCGCGGCCGGGGACCTCGCCCTTCAGCTGCTCCTTCGGCGCGTCCGGGTAGACCTGGTCCTCGCCCATGCCGCGGCTCGCGTCGTCCCGGGCGGTGTCGGCGGTCTGCTCGCCCTTCGTGGTGACCGCGTCGTCCTGCTCGCGGGACTTGTCCCCGGCGTCGCCCTGCATCTCCACCCCGGGGGCGGTGCCGGCCTTCGCCTGCTCCATCGCCTCGTCCTCAGTGGGCATCCCGGCGAACTGGGCGGCCAGATCCTCCGGGGAGACGTCGAAACCGACCTTCTCGCCGAGCCAGCCGATGACGTAGCCAGCGCCCATCAGGAACGTGTCCCAGCCGTCCGGCTCCTCCACCTCCTCGGCGGGGATCGGGCCCTCCGGCTTCTTCTCGCCCTTGACCTCCGCGTCCTTGCTCTCGGGGGCGTCGGACTTCGCCGCCTCGTCCTGGGAATACTCGGCGGGGGCATCGGTGTCCGGGGCACCGCTCGCGGTCTGCGGAGCACCGGACGGGCGCTGCATCGACGGCGGATCGGCCGCCAGCTGCTGGTGCTCGTCGCCGACCGTGCGGTCCACGGCGCCGTCCACCCCGCCCATCGCCTGCAACGCCACGTGCGGTTTCAGACCGGACGCCGTGCGCAGGCCCGCTTCCGGGGACACCTGGGAGAGGTTCGGGGCGGCCTGCGCCTGCTTCTTCGCCTTCGCCCCACCGCCCTTGCCCGCCTTCCCGCCGCCGCCGGAGCGCGGGGCGGTCGGAGCGGGTCCGGCCTTCGGCGCGGCGGGCGCCGGCTTGGCCTGTTCGGGTTTCGGGGCCGCCTGCTCGGTCTTCTGGGCGGGCGCGGAGGTCGGTTTGGCCGCTCTGGTCGTCGGTTCCGATGTCGGTTTCGGGGCCTCGCCGGTCGCCGCCGGAGCGGGGGTGGAGCTCTGCTTCGCGGGTGCGGGCTGCTCCTGCTGGGGCTGATCGGTACCGGTGCTGGACTCGTTCGTCGGCTCGGTGCCGCCGGTGGTGTGCGAATCCCGCGCTGTGGAAGGTGATTCCGCGTCGTCGGTGCTCTTCGCGCCCGCTGCGCCGCCGGAATCCTCGCCGCCGGCTTCGGACTTCTCGGACTCGGTGCCCCCGCCCTGCGCGTCCTGGTCCGGTTTCCCGCCCTTGCCCGGCTGCTCGCCGCCCTTCTCGGTCCCGCCCGCCGAATCCTTGCCGCCCGAATCCTTGCCGCCCTTGCCCGCCCCGTCCCGCTCCTCCTTCGCCGCGGATTCCTTGACGGCGCCGCCGGGTTCGTCCTTCGCGCCCTCGGTCTTGCCCGGGGCCTCCTGGGCGAGGCGTTGCGCCTCGGCGGGACCTGCTTCGGGATCCGCGCCCGCCTTCGGGTCGGTGGGCTTCGCCGCCGCGCCGGGTTGCTTCTCGGCGGCCTTGTCCGCGGCGAGGGTCGCCAGGTCCGCCGCTCCCGGCGTGCCCTCGGTGGTGATCGACGGGTCCGGTTCGGCCTGCTCCTCCGGTTCCGCCTCCACCGGCTCGGCTTCGGCCGCCTCGTCCTCGGCGTCCTCCGCGTCGCGTTCCGCCTGGACCTGCTCGGCCTTCGTCTGCGGTGGCGCGGGGAAGGACGGCATCGGCGGCGGTGCGGCGCCCGGTTCCAGCTTGTCCGCGGTCGGCACGCCGGAGACGTCCAGGTCCTGCTCGGGCAAGAAGTCCTCGGGGGCGAGCTTCACGTCCCAGGCGCTCTTCTCCTCGCCGCCGACCTCGACCTCCGAGTCGCCGCCGTGCGCCTCCGAGTCCGGTTCCTCCTCCGGGCCGAGCACGTCCTGGTTGCGGGCGCCGTCCAGGGAATCGACGGCGCCGGCGAGCTGGGTGTCCTTGCCCGCCTGCTCCGGGGAGGGGTCGACGTCCTGCTGCCGGTCCTTCGGCTTCGCCACGAGGGGATCGATGGCGTCTGGGCGGTTCTGCGCCGCCGAGTCCTGCTCGGCGCTCTCCTCCTCGCCCGCCTCCTTCTCGTCCTGCTCGGCCTGCTCGTCCTCGCCCTTGTCCTCGGAGTCCTTCTCGTCAGCGGCTTTCTCGTCAGCGCCCTTCTCGTCAGCGGCCTGCTCGCCTTCCGGCTGCTGCTCGGCGTCCTGCTCCCCGCCCTGCTCCTCGGATTCCCCGGAGTCCGCGGCGGATTCCTCCGAGTCCTGCTCGGAAGCGGGCTCCGCCGACTCCTGTTCCCCCACCGCCGCGTCCTGCTCCGGTGCCGCGGCCTCCGGCCCCGCGTTCTCCGGCGTCCCGCCGTCCGCGCCGCCAGGGACCTCCTGCTCCTTCTCCGGTCCGGTGGCTTCGGGCGGCTGCTGCTCGGATTCGCGCCGCTGGTCGGATTCCTGCTGCTGCTCCTCGCGTTCGGCGAGCACCTCGGCGTGCGCGTCCGGTTCGACCGCCGGGGTCGCCATCGCGCCGGGTTCCAGGGCCGGGTCCGCCTCCACCTCGTCCAGGAGGTCCAGGACGCGTTCGTGCTCGGAGCTGAGCAGCCGCGACTCCAACCGGTCCAGCACGACGTCGAGGACGTCCTCGGGCAGCCGCGCGAGCCGCTTCCGAGTGCGCTTGGACCGGTCCTCCGGATCACCGCGCAGCGAGCGCTGGATGCCGTTGGCGAGCCGGTCGATCATCGTCGCCGGGTCCAGTTCCTCGGCGCGGCGGCGGTCGGCGTCGACCGTCGCGTAGCGCAACCAGCCGGGCGTGGCCTGACCGGAGCGCACCGCCGCCGGGTCCGAAGTGGACTCGGCTTCGCGCTCGATCGCCTGCTGCGGCAGGCTCACCGCGCCCAGCTCGCGGCCCGCGCGCAGGGCACCGAGCCCGTGCGGGTTCTGCACGGTGTGCAGGAGTTCGTGCGCGAGCAGCCGGGTGCCCTCGGCCGTGCCGGGCCGGAACTTCGCGGGCGCGAAAAGCACGTCCTGGCCCACCGCCACCGCGTCCGCGCCGAGGTCCTGCGCGAGCTCGCCGGAGTCGCGGTCGGTGTGCAGGCGGACGCGGCTGAAGTCGTGGCCGAGCGATTCCTCCAACTCGCGCCGGGTGCTCTCGTCGAGGGGCTGGCCGGCGCCGCTGACGACCTCCTTCGGCTCCGGGGCCCGGTCCGCGGTGCGGTTCTTCCGCTTGCGGCGCCGGGAATCCTGCGCGGAACGCGATTCCCGGGCGGGGACGGGTGCGCTCATCCGGATCGCCCCCTGCCGCTGAGACCCGCGTGCACCGACCGCGCCAGCGCCTCGCCCAACCGGGTCGGGGACGTGGTCGCGGGCAGCGGCGGCAGGTCCGCGATGCCGTCCACCTGCCGCGGCCCCCACGCGGCGAGCGGCACCCCTCGCTGCTCCACCAGGCGGGTCAGCTCCGCCTGGAACGCGACCGCGACCCGGTCCGGGTCGACGCCGTCGAACCCGTCCAGCACCAGCTCGCCGATGTGCACGTTCACACCCATCCCCGCACCTCCGAGGGCGTCAGGGACCGCTCCAGCTTGCGGTACTCGGTGTGCGCGGCGGCGAGCATGTGCCGCATCTGCACGGGTTCGCCGTCCTCGGCGGCGAGGAACGCGCCGGACAGCGCGATGTTGCGGATCGAACCGCCCGCCACCGTCAACTGCGCCAGCAGCTCCGGGTCGAGGTCCTTCACCGGCGCCTGCTCCGGCACCACGCGCCGCCAGATCTCGGCGCGCTCCGCCTCGCCGGGGAACGGGAAGTCCACCACGAAGCGGATCCGGCGCAGGAACGCCGAGTCCAGCGCCTTCTTCATGTTCGTGGTGAGGATCGCCAGGCCCCGGTACGCCTCCATCCGCATCAGCAGGTAGCTGACCTCCAGGTTGGCGTAGCGGTCGTGGCTGTCCTTGACCTCGCTGCGCTTGCCGAACAGCGCGTCCGCCTCGTCGAACAGCAGCAGCGCCCCGCCGCGCTCGGCCGCGTCGAAGACCTTGCGCAGGTTCTTCTCCGTCTCGCCGATGTACTTGCTGACCACCTGCGACAGGTCGATCACGAACAGGTCCAGGCCCAGCTCGCGGGCCATCACCTCGGCGGTGAGCGTCTTGCCGGTGCCGGAACCGCCCGCGAACAGCGCCGTCACGCCCAGGCCGCGGCGCAGCGTCGCGGAGAAGCCCCAGTCGTGGTGCACGGTGGCGCGCTGCCGCACGTGCGCGACGACCTCGCGCAACACCCGCAGCTGCCGCTCCGGCAGCACCAGGTCTCCCCAGCCCGCGGCCGGTTCGATGCGCCTGCCCAGCTCGTCCAGCCCCATCCGGGCCTGCTCCAGCCCGGCCCGCCACGCCGCCTGCGCCAGGTCGCCGTCCGCGGTGCCGCGCACGGTCGCGGCGGCGGAGACCACCACGTGCGGCGGCAGCGCGAACTGGGCGACCAGGTTCCCCACCTCGGCGTCGGCGCGCCCGCCGAACGCGCCGCGCCACAGCTCGAACTGCTCGGCGTCGTCCAGCGCGGGCACCGTGATCCGCGCACCGCGGGCGCGGGAGCTCGGGCGCGGTTCCGCACTGCCGATCACCAGCGGTACCGTTGCCGATTCCACGAACGCCTCGGCCGCCGCGAGCTGCTCGCGGTTCGGCTCGTCCACCTCCAGCAGCAGTGCGGCGGGCAGCAACACCGCCTCCCGCTGCCACAACCGCGCCAGCAGGTCCCGCTCCGCCGGATCGTCCGGCACGTCCTCCGCGGACAGCGCGTACAGGCCCAGGTCGCAGGCGTCCGCGGCGGCGGCCGCCAGGTCCGCGCGGGTGCGCGCGTCCCCGCCGACCAGCTCCACGCGCAACGCGGTCTCCGCGTCGCCGTCCGCCCAGCTCGACGCGATCCGCTCCGCGGCGTCCCGGTAGGAGGCGGGCAGCCGCCCCGGCTCCGGGACGCGGCGCAGCAGGCCGTGCAGCCGCGCGTCCAGGTACGGGGAGCCGAGCAGGAAGTGCAGCACCCGCTCGTCGATCCGCAACCGGCCGGTGGTCAACCCCGCCTGCTCGTCCAGCTCCACCAGCCGCCAGCGGCGCAGCGGCGACACCGGCGTCAGCGCGCTCCAGTGCGGCTCGCTCAACGCGGCCAGCGCGAGGGAGAACGTGGGGTGCGCGCGGGCCGAACCGCTCGCCGCCGCGCACCGGCCCGCCGTGCCCGCGTCCAGCTCCATCGCCGCGCACAGCAGCAGCACCTCGCGTTCGAAGGTGCTCAGGCCGAAGCAGCCGGCCAGCGCCTCCAGCTCGGGCACCGGCGGGATGGCGTGCTCGGCGGTCTCGCCACCGGCGTGCGCTTCGAGCGCGGCCAGCACCGCGCGCACCGCGGCCGCCAGCGCCGAGTCCGCGCCGTCGCGTTCCTCGGTCATCCCGCGCCCCCTCTCCGCTCGTCGTGCACCGGATCAGCTCTGCTCATCACGATCGCCGTCCGAAGTGGCCTGTTCGCTGGATCCCGGCTCGGCGGAGGGAGGAGTGCGGGTTCCGCGCGTCGTACTCGTGCGGCCGCGCTTCGCTCCGGTGGTGCCGCCGGTGCTCTTCGCTCCGGTGGTGCCGCTCGTTCGCTTGGTCGCGGTGGTGCCGCCCGTGCGCTTCGCGGTACCGGGCCGCTTCGACGTGGTGGTGCGCCGATTCGGCTTCGCAGCACCGGGTTCCGACGCCTGCTCGGTCCCGGCAGCTCGATCGGACTCGGATGCTCGATCGGTCCCGGCTGCCCGATCGGTCCCGGACGCCCGCTCCGGACCGGTCGCCTCCGGCGGCTCGGCCGGCTCCCCGCCGGGAGATTCCGCCGCGCCACCACGGGGATCCGCAGGCCCGAACGGCCGCGCCGTCGGCACGACCTGCCGCACCGGATTCGGCGGCACCGGCTCCTCGCGGCCCTCGATCAGCACCAGCGAACCCTGGTAGGTCGTGGACAGCGCGTACGGCGTCTGGTGCAGCATCCCCCACAACTTCGAGGTCTCGTCGGTGTCCATCTGGATCGGCGAGAACCGCACCCGCTGCGGCGACTCCGCCAGGTCGCTGCTCGCCAGGTACGGCCGCGAAGCCGCCTCCACCAGCAGTTCGCGGGGCAGCACCGGGATCTCCTGCAGGGTCCGCACCACGCAGCCGATCAACCGCTGCCCCACCAGCTCGGTCTCCTCGCCGTAGGCGCTGATCAGGTAGTGCAGGTCCAGCGCCGCGGTGGGCCGGGCCAGCAGCCCGCCACCGGAGGCGCGGCTGGGCAGCTCGGTGTTGCGCATCGACGGGTTCGGCGCCACCTGGTAGAGGAACACGGTGATCGTCGGCTCGGTCGGCGGTTCGGCCGGCGGCTTGCGGGTCTCCACCGAGACCGCGAAGTCGATCTCGGGCCGCAGGTTGCTCTCGATCAGCAGCGCGAGGGCCTGCGTGACCGTGGCGATGGCCAGTGCGTTGCTCATGAACCCGCCCGCTCGTCGAGGTAGTCGGCCAGGTTCACCGCTGGCGCGCGGCGGCCCGCGCGCTGCCGTTCCGGTGGGCGCGGCGGTGCGGCGGCGCTGACCTGGAGGCGCCCGATCTCCACCCGCACGGCCGGTTCCGCGGGTGCGGGCGTCCGGCGGCGGGCCGCGGGCGCGGTGCGCGGTGCGGCAGCGGCGGCGGCGATCCGGGTGCGCGGGGAGTCGGCCGGGGCCGGGGCGGCGGCCACCGGACGCAGCGTGCCGCCGCGCTCCCGCACCGGTTCGGGCTCGCCCGGCACGTTCTCCCGGGTCGGGCGCGGCGGTTCGGGCGCCGGGGTGACGTGCGCCGGCGGCACCAGCCTCGCCACCGGTTCGGCCTCGTCCCGCTGCGGTGCGGCTTCCGGCCGCGGTGACGGCTCGGTGGCCTGGGATTCGGTGCGTACCAAGGTGATCCGGTCGGTGCGGTGCACCTCCCGCTCCACCCGCCGCAGCTCGCGCTCCCGCAGCACCGGAGCCGGAATCCGGGCTGCTACGGGAGATTCGGCCTCCGGCGCCGGGTCCGGCAGCGAGTCCACCCGCTCGAACGGCCCCGGCAGCCGAGGGCGCAGCCGCACCGCCGCCGGATCGTGCCGGGCGGCCAGCCGGTCGAAGAAATCAGGCATCAGCGCACAACTCCAGGTAGTAACGCCGCCGAAGCGGACTGAGCGCCAGGATCTGCGGTTCGCTCCACCCGTAGGCGGCGGCGAGCAGGTGCACGTCCAGCAGCACGTCCCGGGACCACGAATCCAGTTCCGACCACAGGAATTCGGCCACGTCCAGCACCGTCGGCGTACCGCCGCCGCAGTGCGGGCAGTGCACGGTCACCGCCAGGTCCGCCGCCGGATCTGCCTGCTCGGCGAGCTCCGCCATCCGCCGCCGCACCCGCTCCGGCAGGCTTTCCGGCTCGACCGGTTCGCCGTCGCGTTCGGCGGCGAGCGTGCAGCGGGCCAGCAGCCGAGCGCCGCGCTGCTCGGCCGGGGCCACGGCCACGGCGTCCAGGTCCGCGGCCGTCGGCAACCGGAACTCGACCTCGATCCCGTCGTCGACGACCCGCAGCGGATCACCGGTGGGCCGCGGGTGGTCGGCGAGGCCGCGCGCGTCCAGGTCGAACTCGACGACCTCGCCGCACGCGGCGCACTCCAGCAGCACCTGCATCCGCTCGCCGAACAGCGCCCGGCGCAGCACCAGCAGGTCCGCCACCCGCGCCCCGAGCGGTTCCGCGTCGAGCTGCGCCACCGACGCCTCCGGCCGCGCCGCGCGGTGCAGCACTTCCGCCCGCCCGGCCGCGCGTCGCGCCAACCCCGCTTCCCAAGCGGCCAGCAGCTCCGCCGGTCCCGTCACCACCACCCGGTACCCCTCCCGCCGAACCGTCGTCCGCCGCGCGGTCAGGCGGGATTGGTGAACGCGGGTTCGGTCGGCTCCGGGACCTCGTAGTCCCGTTCCCAGCCCTCGCACTCCAGCTTCAAGCTCTGGATCGCCACCGCGTTCGCGTTCGCGTCCAGCTCGCCCAGCACCTGGTACTCGCTGGGCCAGGTGCGGTACAGCTTGTGCGAGACGGCGACCTGCCCGGCCTCGTTGAGCAGCTGGATGACGATGTCCTTGCGGAAGTCCGCGAGCGACACCTCCGACCCGAGCCCGGCGCCGACCTGCCAGACCTTGTTGGCCCACCGGTCGAACTCGGGGTCGTGGGTGACCCCGCGCTCCAAGGTGATGCCCTCGAACTCGGACCGCCCGGGCGCCTTGCGCGGGGAGCTCGGGTCACCGCCGTGGCGGTGCTTGACCACCTCGGTGGTGCGCTTCAGCGGGCTGATCTTGCTGACGCCCGCCACGGTGCGCCCGTCCCAGAGGACGAGGAACTTGAAGTTCTTGTACGGGTCGAAGCGGTGGGCGTTGATCTGGAACTCGGCCATGCTCACTCCTCCGGTTCGCTACGCCTGCGGGAGGCCGGCGAACTGCTGGATGGTCACGATCACGAACTCGGCGGGCTTCGTCGGGGCGATGCCGACGACGACGTTGACGACTCCGCGGTCGACGTCCTCCTGCGTGGTGGTGTCGGCGTCGCACTTGACGAAGTACGCCTCGCGAGGCGTGCCGCCCTGGAACGCGCCCTGCCGGAACAGGGTGTGCAGGTAGGCCGAGGCGTTGAGCCGGATCTGCTGCCACAGCTGCTCGGTGTTCGGTTCGAACACCGCCCACTGCAGGCCGCGGCGCAGGCTCTCCTCCACGTGCAGCGCCAGCCGCCGCACCGGCAGGTACTTCCACTCCGAGTCGGCCGCGTCCGAACCCGCGAGGGTCCGCGCGCCCCACACGACCGCGCCCACCACGGGGAAGCTGCGCAGGCAGTTCACCCCGAGCGGGTTGAGCAGGCCGCTCTCCCGGTCGGTGAGCCGCACCGACGGCGACCGCACCCCGAGCAGCTTCGCCTCGGTCCCCGCGGGCGCCTTCCACACGCCGCGCTCGGCGTCGGTGCGCGCGATGACCCCGGCGACCGCCCCGCACGGCGGGAAGGACCGCAGCCGTCCGGACAGCGGGTCGACCAGCTGCAGGTGAGGGAAGAAGAGGCCGGCGTGGTCGCTGCGCACCGGGTCGAACGCGGTGATCCCGGCGCGCACCGCATCCACCCCGGACCACGACGCCGGCGCGTCCACCAGCAGGAAGATCCGGCGCTCGCGGCAGATCCGGTCGGCGGCGGTGAGCACCGCCAGCACGTCCTCGGTGGACTCGTACCCGGCGAGTTCGGGCAGTGCCAGCAGGTTCACATCGTCCACGTCGCGCAGCGCCTGCAACCCGGTCTTGCGCGCCTCGCTGCCGATGAGGTCGCGCGGTCCGGGCGGGTCGCCGTCCTCCCCGCACTCCAGCGGGAACACCGGCGGGCGCACCGTCTCGTCGAGCCCGAGGTCCCCGGCGCACTCGCCGCGGAACCGGACCTCGTCGGCCGGGTCGGTGGAACCGGCGACGGTCTGCAGCCGGTCGCCGAACGCGGTGACGGTCGCCCCGGCGAACGCGCGCCTGCCCGGCGCGTCCGGCAGCGAGCGCAGCTTGCGCTCCAGCAGCAGCGCCAGTTCGGCGACGGTGCACGGCGCCTCGCCGTCCACGTCCTCCTCGTAGAGCGTGAAGTCCCGCTCCACGTCGCCGATCTTCGCGGTGAGCTCCACGCCCAGGCCGGGCAGCTCGCCGTCGAACGGGCGGGAGACGGTGCCGCTCGCGGCGGGCAGCCCCGAATCCAGCACTTCGACGCGGATCAGCGCCGAGGACGAGTTCACCGCGGTCTCCGCGTACCGGCCGTGCCCGGGATCCAGCGACAGGCCGCCGAAGGATTCGCGGGCGCCGACCCGCGCGTCGGCGACGTGCAGGTTGAACGTCTCCTCCGGGTGGTTCGTGTCGTGGTCGACGGTGACGTGCAGGCCGTTGCCCCACGCCCCGGGTTCCTTCGCGTGCACCGCGAGCACCGGGCAGTCCTTGCGCCGGTCACCGGCGTGCAGCACCACCGAGGCGGCCTTGCCGCTGCCTCGGGCGGCGACGCGCACGACGAGCGCGATCGTGCCGCCGCCGGCGAAGAACTGGTGCACCGCGTAACCGAGCGCGCCGCGTGAGGTGAGCCCGCCGAAGCGGCGCTCGAACTCGGCGAAGCTGGTCACCCGGACCGGCTCGTTCAGCGGCCCGCGGCGGGTGTGCCCGATGAACGCGGTCACCGAGGTGGTGACGGTGGAGATGGTGCGCGCGCTGCTCGGGATCTCCTCGACGTGGACACCTGGATAGGACGTGTTCGTCGGCATGCCCCTCCCATTCCTCCGAGCGCCGGAAAGCGCGCGGGGTCAGGGGGAAAGGCAGTGGAACGCGGGGCGCGATAAGCGCTCGACCCGGAAATGCCGGGTCGCGAGATGAGACCATTCCCCCAATGGCTGTTCGGAGCAGTGGAGCTCCGATCGTTCGCGCGTCGAGCAGGGCCGGGACCCCTTCCCGGCTGGCGACCTGCTGGAACCGGTGCGCGAGCCCAGTTTCTTGAGATCGCACTCGGAGGTCAAGCGGTTTTCACGAATGGCCCAGCAACCCGAAGATCAGCGATTCGAAGAATCAGCCGGGGTGCGCCGAACGGCGCAATCGAATGCGTTGGTTCGAGTGAATCCGGGAAATGCTCACCGGGGCTCGGCGATCGAGGGCACCCGTTCCGCGATCGGCGGCGGACCGGGCGGGGTCCCGTCGCCGAAGGGGCGGCCACCGAGCTCTTCGCGGCCGTGCGGGCTCAGCCAGCCCGACGGGTCCGGCCCCTTCGGCACGATCCCGGTCGGGTTGATCTCGGTGTGCACCCCGTAGTAGTGCTGCTTGATCTGCTCGAAGTCGATGGTGTCGCCGAATCCCGGCGTCTGGAACAGGTCGCGCGCGTAGGACCACAGCACCGGCATGTCGGTGAGCGTGGACCGGTTGCACTTGAAGTGCCCGTGGTAGGCGGCGTCGAAGCGCACCAGCGTCACCCAGAACCGCACGTCGGCCTCGGTGATCGTGTCGCCGACGAGGTAGCGCTGCCCGGCGAGCCGCTCGGACAGCGCGTCCAGCCGGGCGAACAGCGCGTCGTAGGCCTGCTCGTACGGCCCTTGGGCCTTCGCGAACCCGCACTTGTAGACGCCGTTGTTGACGTCGTGGAACAGCTGACCGGAGATCTCGGCGATCTCGTCGCGGTGCGCGGCGGGGAACAGGTCGGGCGCACCGGGCCGGTGGTGCGCGGTCCACTGCGTGGCGAGGTCGAATTCGAGGTCCTGGTAGGCGTTGGTGACGACCTTCCCGGTGGGGATCTCGACGACCGCGGGCACGGTCACGCCCTTGTCGTAGCCCGGGATCGCCCGCTCGTAGGCCTCGCGCAGCCATTCGATGCCGAGCACCGGGTCCACGCCGCCGGGGTCGAGGTGGAAGCGCCAGCTGCGGTCGTCGTGCAACGGGCCGGCGATGCCCAGCGACAGCACCGGTTCCAGGCCGAGCAGCCTGCGCACGATGATCACGCGGTTCGCCCACGGGCAGGCGCGGGCGCCGATGAGCCGGTACCGGTGCGGTTCGACGGGCCACGGGGAGCTCCCGTCGGCGGTGATCCGCTCCTGCACGCCCAGCGGTTCGCGGACGAACTCGTCGGTCGAGGACTGCGCGGCTCCCACGATGCGACCCCCTTGCGGCTGCGGCCGGACTCCGCCCGACCCTACGCCGCCGAACGGCCCAGCGTTCACCGCCGAACGGGCACGCCCCCACCACCCCAGGTGAGCGCCCCGCCGGACCGAGCGAGGCGAACGGGCCACTCACCTGGAACGGCCCCGCGGGCGAGTGGCCCACCAGACCGAGCAGGCGGGGGCGAAGGGGCGCTCGCCTGGGGGACGGTGCGGGAGGTCGACCTCCAGGGTGACCTAGGTTATCGTGACTTAGGTGTGGATCGACGTCCTGCTGCTGGCCCATCTCGCCAAGGAGCCCTCGCACGGCTACGAACTGCGGAAACGGGTGGAGGAAGGAACCGGGTTCGCGCTGTCGAACAACTCGCTCTACCCGGCGCTGCGGCGGTTCACCGAAGCCGCGGCCGTCACCCGCTCCGCCGAGCCGCAGGTGGGCCGGCCGCCGCGCAACGTCTACACGATCACCGAGGTCGGCCGGGAGCTGCTGCACGACATGCTCGCGGAGCTGCCCGCCGAACTCGCCGCGGACGAACCGGAGTTCCTCGCCCGCCTGGCGCACTTCGACTGGCTGACCGCCGACGAGCGCCTCGGCGTCGTCGAGTCGCGCCGGTGCGCGCTGCGGCAGCGCCGCGACCGGCTTTCCGCGCTCACCCGCAACGGCGCGAGCGCCTGGGGGCAGGAGGCGCTGGACGAGTCGCTGCGCAGGCTGCGCGCCGAACTGGACTGGCTCGACGGGATCGCCGCCCGGGCCACCGCAGATTCACCACCACAGGAGGAGCACCCATGAGCACCACGGCCGAAGCCCTGCCGCAGCTGCCGTTCGACCGGCCGAACGTGCTGGAGATCGCGCCGCTGTACGAGGTGCTGCGCAAGCAGGCGCCGATCACCCGGGTGCGCACGCCCGCCGGGGACCCGGCGTGGCTGATCACCTCGTTCGAGGAGGCGCGCGCCGTGTTCGGTGACGGGCGGTTCGGCCGCTCCCACCCGGCTCCGGAGCAGGCCTCGATGATCTCCGACGCGGGCGTCCTCAACGGACCGAACGGCGACTACGACACCGAGCAGGCCCGGCACAACCGGATGCGCAAGCTGCTCACCCCCGCGTTCTCCGCGAAGCGGATGCGGCTGCTCACCGACCACGTGCAGGACCTGGTGCGGGGCTGCCTGGACTCGCTGCAGGCCGCGCACGACGCGGACCCGGATTCCCCGGTGGACCTGCACGAGCACCTGTCGTTCCCGTTGCCGGTGCTGGTGATCTGCGAACTCCTCGGAGTGCCGTTCGAGGACCGCGAGTACTTCGCCGGGCTCTCCGACCGGATGAGCCGGCTGGGCACCGGCGACGCCGCGCAGGCCGCGCGGGCCGAGCTGGCCGAGTACATGGCCCGGCTCGCCGAGGCGAAGCGGCACTCCCCCGGCGAGGACGTGGTCACCGACCTGGTGCGGGCGCAGGAGGCCGACCCGGACTTCGACGACGGCGAGCTGTCCAGGCTCGCCTCCGGCCTGCTGTTCGCCGGGCACGAGACCACGGTGACGCGCATCGACCTCGGGGTGCTCCTGCTGCTGACCGACCTGGATCGCCGGGACGAGTTCGCCGCCGACCCGGCCGGCCGGGTGCAGCAGACCGTGGAGGAGATCCTGCGGGTCGCCGACCCCAGCGGCCTCGGCCTGCTGCGCTACGCCCACGAGGACGTGGAGGTCGGCGGGCAGCTCATCGCGCGCGGTGACGCGGTGCTCATCCCGACCGGTGCGGCGAACCGCGACGAGTCGGTGTACGGCGAGCCGGAGCACTTCGACCCGGAGCGCAAGCCGAACGTGCACCTGACCTTCGGGCACGGCATGCACTTCTGCATCGGCGCGAGCCTGGCGCGCACCGAGCTGAAGGTGGTGTTCACCGAGCTGTTCCAGCGGTTCCCGAAGCTGCGGCTGGCGGTGGACGTCGACGACCTCGACGTCCGCTCCGACCGGGTGACCGGCGGCGTGAAGGCCCTGCCGGTCACCTGGTGAGCGAACCGGTGCACGTCCCGGACGGGACGTGCACCGGCACCCCACCGCCGAGCGCGTCCCGGCCGGAATGCCGACAATGCGGCGGACGGACGGCCGAGGACCTGGGGGCTCATCGTGCGACGCGAGGACATCGGACCGCGGTACTTCGGCGAGCGGCTCGGCTACGAGCACGCGGTGCTGCTCGAACGCCCGGAGCGGTGGCTCCTGATCGCGGGGCACGAGTCCCGCGCCGACGACGGCTCGATCGCGCACCGCGGGGACCTGCGGGCGCAGCTGGAGCTCACCTTCCAGCGCATCCGGGAGACCTCGGCCGAGGCCGGGTTCACCCTCGCCGACGTGGTGCAGCTGCGCATCCACGCGATCGATATCCGCGCGGTGACGGCGAACTACGACGTGATCACCGGAATCCTGGCCGCGCACGACTGCCGCCCGACCAGCACCTTGATCCAGGTCGCCGCCCTCTCCGACCCCGACATGCTCGTCGAGATCGAGGGCATCGCCGCCCGGTGACCGGCCCCGTCACGTCTCCTGGCCGAAGTGCTCGGTGAGCCGTCCTGCGGCGGTCCGCATGTGGGCGCTCATGGCTTCGGCGGCGGCGTCCGGGTCGCCGTCGCGCAGGGCCGCGTAGACCAGTTCGTGCTCGGCGAGGGCGAGGTCGGCGTGGCCCTGGTCGGCCAGCGCCCGCTCCACCCACAGCCGCAATAGCGAGCGCACGTTCTGCAGCAGCTGCTGCAGCACCACGTTCCCGGAGGCCACCGCGATCCGCAGGTGGAACAGCCGGTCGGCCTCGACGAACTTGTCCAGTTCGGTGCGGTTCTCCCGCATCCCGTCCAGCTGGGCGGCGAGGTCGGCGAGGTCGTCGTCGGTGCGGCGGACGGCGGCGCTGCGCACGGCGAGCACCTCCAGCCCGTTGCGCACCTCGACGAGTTCGCGGGTGCGCGGCTCGCCGAGCATGAGCCCCCAGCTCAGCGTCTGCGGCAGCAGTTCGGAGGCGCTGCCGCGCAGGTAGGTGCCGGAGCCGGGCCGCACGTCGACGATGCCGAGGATCTCCAGCGCCGCCAGCGCTTCCCGGATCGCGGAGCGCCCGACGCCGAGGGAGGCGGCGAGGCTGCGCTCGGGCGGCAGCCGGGTGCCGGGCTCCAGGTCGCCGGTGGTGAACAGGTCCAGCAGCCGCTTGGCGACCGCGGAGACGGCCGTACCCGCGGGCACGGTGCCGAGGGCGGCGCCGAACGCGGCATCGGGGTTTTCCGGGTACGGAGGCATGGGCACGCATCCTAACTTCTTGCCGTCGGGCCGACTCTTGTCGCGTAGGGGGTCGGGTGGCGGAACCTCAGCGGTCCCCTCGCTGCGGAATCGTTTTCACAGGTGGCTCCGCCACATGAGAAAACGCTGTCCTCGCGAGGAGAACGCTGAGAACCCGCGGGTGGTCCGGCTGCATGCTGGGGCGCCGCTCAGCGGCTTCGCCGCTGACACAACAGCAGGACCTGCCGCGTCAGGCTCGGATCGGTTCTTTCTCGTTCAAGTGGCTTGCAATTGGTCAACCGGTTGACAGGTTGGGGGTTGCTTCCGATACTAGGCCGAACGGCGAAGCCCCGCCGCGGAACGCCGCGGCCGCGCCACGCCCGGACCAGGACCCGCCCGCTCCGGCCGCGGTCCTCGCCCGCACCCGCTTCAAAGGAGTCAATGTGGACACCTCGACCGCCGCGCAGCAGCGCGGTCCGGGGGTGGAGAAGTCGGCCATTCGCAAGGTCGCCGTCCGCCTCGTGCCGTTCGTGGCCTTGATGTTCTTCGTCAACTACCTCGACCGGACGGCGATCAGCTTCGCCGCGCCGAACGGGATGCGCGACGACCTGGCGCTGTCCGCCGCCCAGTTCGGCTTCGCCTCCGGCGTGTTCTTCGTCGGCTACCTGCTGCTGGAAGTGCCCAGCAACATCGCGCTGAACAAGTTCGGCGCCCGCCGCTGGCTCGCCCGGATCATGGTCAGCTGGGGCGTGGTGGCGCTGCTGTTCACCTGGGTGCAGGACTTCACCCAGCTCGCCGTGCTGCGCTTCCTGCTCGGCGTCGCCGAAGCCGGGTTCTTCCCCGGTGCCGTGCTGTTCCTGAGCCTGTGGGTGCCCGCCCGGCACCGCGGCAAGATCCTCGCGCTGTTCTACCTCGCGCAGCCGCTGACCACCGTCATCGGTGCCCCGCTGGCCGGCTGGCTCATCCAGCAGCACGGGGTGTTCGGGCTGGAGGGCTGGCGCTTCATGTTCTTCGGCGTCGCGATCCCCGCCATCGTGCTCGGCGTCGTCGCCTGGTTCTACCTCGCCGACGACCCGCGCGAAGCGAAGTGGCTGACCGCGGCCGAGAAGGACTGGCTGACCGGCGAACTCGCCGCCGAGAAGGAGCACACGGCCGCCGAATCCGGGCACCACGGCCTCCGCTCGGTGTTCGGCAACGGCCGGGTGTGGACGCTGGCGATGCTGTACTTCGGGTTCATCTACGGGCTCTACACGCTCGCGTTCTTCCTCCCCGCGATCATCGGCGACTTCGAGCAGCGGTTCGGCACCACGTTCGGCGTGTTCGAGAAGGGCCTCATCACCGCGGTCCCGTACCTGCCCGCGGCGATCGTGCTGTACCTGTGGTCTCGGGACGCCACCCGGCGCGGGCTGCGGTCCTGGCACATCACCGTGCCCGCCGTCGTGGGCGCGGTCAGCGTGCCGCTGGCGCTGTTCGCCGGCTCCCCCGTGCTGACCATCGCGATCATCACCGTCACCGCCTGCGCGATCTTCGCGGCGCTGCCGAACTTCTGGACGCTGCCCACGAAGTTCCTCACCGGCGTGGCCGCCGCCGCGGGCATCGCGCTGATCAACACGCTGGGCAACCTGGCCGGGTTCCTCGCGCCGTACGTGACCGGCGCGCTGTTCGACTGGACCGGCTCCTACGTGGTGCCGATGTTCGTCGTCGGCGCGTTCCTGCTGCTGTCCGCCGTGCTGATGGTGCTGCTCACGCGCACCGAGCGGGCCGACCGCCGCGTGCCCGCCGCCGAGTGACCACCGTCCCCCCGTTCCCGTAGGAGAGCTCATGGCCCGCCTGTTCAACGACCCCGGCTCGTTCGCCGAGGAGATGCTGGAAGGTTTCGCCGCCGCCCAGGCGCACCGGGTGCGCCGGGTGCCCGGCGGAGTGGTCCGCCGCGACCGAGCCCGCAGCGGCGAGGTGGCCGTCGTCATCGGCGGCGGCTCCGGGCACTACCCCGCGTTCAGCGGCCTGGTCGGCGACGGCCTCGCGCACGGGGCTGCGATGGGGAACCTGTTCGCCTCGCCGTCCGCGCAGCAGGTGCGCTCGGTGGCGACCTCGGCGCACAACGGCGGCGGAGTGCTGCTGTGCTACGGGAACTACGCCGGGGACGTGCTGCACTTCGGCCTCGCCGAGCAGCGGCTGCGCGGTGACGGCATCGACTGCCGCACCGTGGTCGTCACCGACGACGTCTCCAGCGCCCCGGCCGACGAGCGGGACAAGCGGCGCGGCGTCGCAGGCGACCTGGTGGTGTTCAAGGCCGCGGCGGCGGCCGCCGCGGCCGGCTACGACCTCGACGAGGTGGCGCGGGTCGCCGCGCACGCCAACGACCGCACCCGCTCCTTCGGCGTCGCCTTCGGCGGCTGCACCCTGCCCGGCGCGGACGAGCCGCTGTTCACCGTGCCGGACGGGAAGATGGCCGTGGGGCTGGGGATCCACGGCGAACCGGGCATCGCCGAGCAGGACGTGCCGAGCGCCGACGAGCTCGCCGAGCTGTTCGTGCGCACCCTGCTCGCCGAGGTGCCCGACGGCGTCGAGGTCGCCGGATCGCGGGTCGTGGTGCTGCTCAACGGGCTCGGTTCGGTGAAGTACGAGGAGCTGTTCGTGGTGTACCGCCGGGTCGCCGCGCTGCTCGCCGAAGCCGGGGTGGAGGTCGTCGAACCCGAGGTCGGCGAGCTGGTGACCAGCTTCGACATGGCGGGCGCCTCCCTCACGCTGTGCTGGCTGGACGAGGAGCTGGAGCGGTTCTGGCGCGCCCCCGCCGATTCGGCCGCCTACCGCAAGACCCCGGCGGTCGCCGCCGCGGACGTCGAGGCGGGCGAGGACTTCGTGGCGCTGGACGTGATCCCGCCCGCCACCGGCGAATCGCGGGAGTCGGCGCGCTGCGCGCTGGCCGCGCTCGAAGCCGTGAAGTCCACTGTGGACGACAATGTGGCGGAGCTGGGCCGGATCGACGCCGTCGCGGGCGCCGGCGCCCCCGGCATCGGCATGCAGCGCGGCGCGGACGCGGCCGTGGCCGCCGCCCGCGAGGCCGTCGAACGCGGTGCGGGCGCGGGCAGCACCCTCAACCGCGCCGCCGACGCCTGGGCCGACCGGGCCGGCGGCACCTCGGGTGCGTTGTGGGGCGTGGCGCTGCGGGCGATCGGCGCCGAGTTCGGCGACGAGACCGCTCCCGGTCCGCGCACCACCGGCGCCGCCGTGCGCGCCGCCGCCGACGCGGTGGTGCGGCTCGGCAAGGCCGAGCTCGGCGACAAGACCATGGTCGACGTGCTGGTGCCCTTCGCCGACGAGCTGGAATCCGCGCTCACCGCCGGATCCGGCCTCGCCACCGCGTGGGACGCCGCCGCCACCACCGCCGCGAAGGCCGCGGAGGCCACCGCCTCGCTGCGCCCGCTGCGCGGCCGCGCCCGCCCGCTGGCGGAGAAGAGCCTCGGCACCCCGGACGCGGGGGCCGTCTCGCTGTCGCTGATCACCCGCGCGGTGCACGCCGTGCTCGCCAGGTGACAACCCGAAACCCGTTGCGGTGAGAGGAGAAATCGCGTGAGCGACAAGCTGCGCATCGTGGTCGGCTCGGACGACGCCGGGTTCGACTACAAGGAGGTCCTGAAGCGGGACCTGGACAACAGCGACCTCGTCGAGTCCGTGCGCGACGTCGGCGTGGACGCGGACGGCCACACCCCCTACCCCACCGTCGCCATCGCCGCCGCCGAGCTCGTCGCGGCCGGGGAGGCCGACCGGGCGCTGCTGGTGTGCGGCACCGGGCTGGGCGTGGCGATCGCCGCGAACAAGGTCGAGGGGATCCGCGCCGTCACCGCGCACGACACCTTCTCCGTGGAGCGCGCGATCAAGAGCAACGACGCGCAGGTGCTCACCTTCGGCCAGCGCGTCGTCGGCATCGAACTGGCCCGCAAGCTCGCCGCCGAATGGCTCACCCACCGCTTCGACCCGGCATCGGCGTCAGCGCAGAAGGTCTGCCTGATCAGCGACTACGAGAGCAGGTCCGAGCGGTGACCCGGACCATCGGCGTCAGCCTGAAGATGTACTTCGGGCACCAGCGCACGCTCGACTGGTGCGCGGACGTCGCCGAGATCGCCCGCCGCCATCCCGCGGTGCGCGGCGGCGGCGCGAAGCTGTTCGTGCTGCCCTCGTTCCCCGGTCTGCCCCCCGCGCTGGACCTGTTCCGGGACACCCCGGTCGAGGTCGGCGCGCAGGACCTGTTCTGGGAGGACCACGGCGCCTACACCGGCGAGGTCAGCGGCGCGGAGCTGCGCGAACTGGGTTGCCGCCACGTCGAGGTCGGGCACGCCGAGCGGCGCAGGCTGTTCGGCGAGGACGACCGGGTGGTCGCGGCGAAGACGGCGGCGGCGCTGCGCAACGGGCTGACCCCGGTGCTGTGCCTCGGCGAGGAGCGGGCGGGCAGCACCACCGACGCGGTGCGCACCTGCCTGGAGCAGCTGGATTCGGCGCTCGACGCGGCCCGCGCCGCGGGCCGCGGCGGGGCGGTCGTCATCGCCTACGAACCGCAGTGGGCGATCGGCGCCGCCGAACCCGCCGAACCCGAGTTCATCGGCGCGGTGTGCGGCAAACTGCGCAACGCGCTGGACGCCGAACCGGTGCTGGCGGGCAGCCGCGTCATCTACGGCGGCAGCGCCGGGCCGGGGCTGCTCAGCACGCTCGGCGACGCGGCGGACGGGCTGTTCCTCGGCCGGTTCGCGCACGACCCGGCGGCACTGGAGCGGATCCTGGACGAGGTCGTCGCGCTGGACGGGGTGTCGGCATGATCGGGCTGAGCACCTACGCCTACTTCTGGCAGTGGTCCGACCAGGTTCCGGAACCGCTGTCGCTGACCGGGATGCTCGCGGACACCGCGGCGCAGGGCGCGGAGCTGTTCCAGATCTGCGACTACCCGCCGCTGGAGTCGATGACCGACGCCGAGCTGGACGAGGCGCGGGACGAGGCGCGTCGACTGGGGGTGCGCCTCGAACTGGGCACCCGCGGGCTGCGACCGGAGCACCTGCGCCGCTACCTGGAGCTGGCCGGGCGGCTGGACGCCTCGCTGGTGCG
Source organism: Saccharopolyspora sp. 7B (assembly GCF_020177435.1). NCBI lineage: Bacteria > Bacillati > Actinomycetota > Actinomycetes > Pseudonocardiales > Pseudonocardiaceae > Saccharopolyspora > Saccharopolyspora sp. 7B. The sequence goes on from NZ_JAIUKC010000030.1 coordinate 38,960, forward strand.
GTCGATGCTCTACTCCGCCGACAGCAGGCCGACCCCCGACGAGGCCGAGGCCTACCTGCGGGAGGTCGTGCCGGAGTACGCGGCGGCGGGCGTGACGATCGCGCTGGAGACCTACGAGCAGGTCCCCACCCGCGTGCTCGTCGACCTGGTGGACCGCGTCGGCGACGAGCACCTGGGCATCTGCCTGGACCCGGCGAACGTGGTGGCCGCGCTGGAACTGCCCGGCGACGTGATCGAGCTGACCGCCCCGCACGTGAAGAACGTGCACGTCAAGGACTTCGCCTTCACCCGCTCCGCCGGGTGGGTGGGGTTCGCGCTGACCGGCGCCCGGCTGGGCACCGGACAGCTGGACCGGGCGCACGAGGTGCGCGCGGTGCGCGCCGCCGAACGCGGCATCAACGAGGTCGTCGAGCACTGGCTGCCCTGGCAGGGCGATGCGGCGACGACCTGCGCGGTCGAACGGGAGTGGACCGCGCACAACCTGGACTACCTGAGGAGTGAGCGGACATGACGGATGCGAAGCTGACGATCGCGGTCATCGGCGCGGGCGGCAAGATGGGCATGCGGGTGTCGAACAACCTGCAGCGCACCGAGCACACCGTGTTCTACAGCGAGAACTCCCCCGCCGGGCAGGAGCGCGTCACCGAGGCCGGTCGCGCGGTCACCGAGACCTCGGCCGCGATCGCCGACGCCGACGTGGTCATCCTCGCCGTCCCGGACATCGTGCTGGGCAAGGTGTCCGAGGAGGTCGTGCCGCAGCTGCGCGCCGGTTCCGTCGTGGTCACCCTCGACCCGGCCGCGGCGTACGCGAACCTGCTGGCCAAGCGCGAGGACCTGGAGTACGTGGTCGCGCACCCCTGCCACCCGTCGGTGTTCCTGCAGCGCCGCACCCCGGAGGAGCTGGCCGACACCTTCGGCGGCATCGCCGCGCCGCAGGAGGTCGTGGCCGCCATCGAGTCCGGTGACGAGGAGCGCCGCGCCGTCGCCGAGTCGGTGATCCGCGCGATGTACGCGCCGGTGGTGGACGTGCACTGGGTGACGGTGAAGCAGCTGGCCTACCTGGAGCCGACGCTGGTGGAGACGGTGGCCTGCATGGTGGGCGATCTGCTCAAGGAGGCGCTGCACGAGACGGTGCACACCGTGGGCGTCCCGGAGGCGGCCGCGCGCGCGATGCTGCTCGGCCACACTCAGGTGGCGCTGGCGAACACCCTCAAGGGCGACAACCCGTTCTCCGACGCGTGCCTGATCGCGATGGACTACGGCCGCGAGTCGATCATCAAGGACGACTGGAAGAAGATCTTCGACGACGAGCAGCTGGACGCCGTGATCACCCGGATGCTGAAGCTGGACCGCATCGAGCGCTGATCCGCCCGGCCACCCCGCCCGGCCGCTCGGGCGCCACCTGCCGGTCGGCGCGGGGACGACGAACGCACCGCCCTCCTCCGGGGCGGTGCGTTCGTGCTTCCGGGCCGTTGTCCGATCGCCGGGCCGTTGTCAGATCGCCGAGGCCGTTGTCAGATCGCCCGGGCCGCCGCGGGGGCCGGGGCCGGCGCTCCGGTGGGGCGGGCGCGCTGCAGGTCGCCGCGGGCGCGGGCGGCGTCGGCCTCGTCCTCGCCGGTGCCGCCCGCCGCACCGGCGCGCGCCGCGCTGGCCTTGAGGACCGCGTGTGCCCAGGACAGCTCCTGCTCGGTCGGCGCGAACGCGTCGTTGATCGTGGCGATCTGCTCCGCGGTGACCGCGGCCTTCGAGGTGAACCCGGCGCGGGCGGCGCGCAGCGTCTCGGCCGCCAGCGCGTCCGGGTCCCCGCCGCCGAAGTGCGGCGAGTCGATGACGACGACGTCGGCGGACGTCGCGGCAAGTACCGCGGAATCGCGCACGGAGCGCATGGCCTCCGGGTCCCCCGGCGTGCCGAGGTCGGCGACCACGTCCGCCGCACCGACGAGCACGCCGACCACGCGGGTCTGCGAGGCGAGGATCCGCGGCAGGTTGCGCAGCCCGCGGGCGGTTTCGATCAGCGGCACCAGCATGGTGCGGCTGCCCGCCTCGAACAGCAGGTTCTCGATGACGCCGAGCGCGCCCGCGGATTCGGTCCGCGGCAGCACCAGCACGTCCGGCGCGACGTCCGCGGAGAGCAGCGCGGTCAGGTCGGCGAGGCCGACCGCCGTCGAGGCGGCGTTGATCCGCACCGCGGTCACCAGTTCGCCGGGCGGCGCCGCCGCCAGGTGCTCGATGACGAGGGCGCGGGCCGCGGATTTGTCCTGCGGCCGCACGGAATCCTCCAGGTCGAGGATCACCGCGTCGGCGCCGTCGCGCTCCGCCGAGTCGAACTGCTCCGGTCGGGTGCTGGGTGCGTACAACCAGCTGCGGGCGGCGCGCACCGCCGTCTCCACGTCTCCGTCAACCATGTCCGTTCCCCCCAGATCGACCGGTTCCGACGGTACGAGCCAGGTGGATCGACGGCCATTCGACGGCGGGGCGGGGCTGCGCGATTCATCCGCTCCGGGGACGTGCGGTGGTTCCGCTGCGGCGCAACGGTTCCGGCGTTCCGGGCACGGGTTCCGCCGCGACCGGAGCGGCGGATCTCGTGCTGCGACGGCGTTTCCGCGTTCCCGTGGTGCGGCCCGGTGATCGCGGACGGCGCGAGCGCGGCGGCACCGGAGCACCGCCGGGAGGACGCCCGAAAGGCGTACCAGCCGCGAACCGCCCCGATCCGTCGAGACCACAGTGGACGGTCTCGGAAGTGCCGCGCCGCCGGAACCCCGCTACCGCACCGCGACCGGCCTTCATTGACGGTGTGATCGCTTGTGACTACGCTGAGTGGCTGACCGGGGGAAGCAGTCGGTTCAACTGAATGAAGTCGGGGGGCTTCTCGTGGCACTGCGCGCAACCGCGACCGGCACGGGCGACGGGAGACACCTGTTCGGCCGCGAACCCGCGATGCGCCTGGTCCGGGAGTTCGCCGACCGGCCGGGACACGCCAGCAGGCCGCAACCCGTGCTGCTGTTCACCGGTCCGCGCGGCAGCGGCAAGACCGCGTTCCTCGACGCGCTCGCCGACCGCCTGCACGGGCAGGGCCCGTACGCCCGACTGGACTGCGAAGTGCTCGACCCCGCCCGGCTCTCCCTCGCGCACATCGCCGTCGAGCTCGACCGGCACGCACCCGACCCGATCGCGTTCCCCCGGTTCGTCGCCGGGCAGGTGGTCGCCGCCCAGCAGCTCGACGTCGACCCCGGCATCGCCCGCCTCGAAGCCGAACGCGCGCTCCTGGAGCACCGCCGCGCCGACCGGCTGCGCGCACTGCTCGGCGGCCTCCTGCCGCACGCCGAGCACGTCGGGCGGCGGCTCGCCGACGGGGTGCTGCGCGGGCTGGTGTCCTGGCGGCACGGGCACCGGGCGGTGCTCGCCGCCGACTGGTTCGGGCACCAGGACCGCGACCTCGGCCGGGACCCGCTGGACGTGCTCGTCGAGCTCAACCGGCGCGCCCGCACCCCGCAGAACCAGGACGACGCCCGCGACACCGGAGAACTGCTGTGGGCGGCGCTGCTCGCCGACCTGCGCGAGGAGTTCGACCGCGGGACGCGGCGCGCGCGGCGCGGGCTCAACTGCGCGCTGCTGCTCGACGACGTCGACTCCCCCGCCGCGAAGCCCCTCCTCGACGCGCTCGTGCGGGCCCGCAGGCAGTACGCCGCGCACCTGCCCGGCGGCTGCGACCCGCTGACCGTGGTGGCCACCAGCCGGGGGAAGCGCTCCGGCGCCGTCATCGCCACCGGCGAAGCGTCGCCGCTGCGCGACATCGAGCGGATCGAGGCGTCCGGGCCCGAGCCGTACTACACCGATTTCACCGAGCACGGCGGGAAACCGTGGTACCCGGTGCGGTTGCGCGACCTCACCCGGGACGAGATCGGCAACATGGTCGACGAGCTCGGCCGGTACGCCGGGAACCGGAAGAACCGGGTCGGCGCCGCGATCCTCCGCCTCACCGGCGGGCATCCCGGTGCGACCCGCAGGCTGCTGGAGGAGATCCGGGTCCGGCCGGGCGATCCGGTGGACCTGGGACCGCTGCTCGGCGACGCGCCCCTGCTCGGGCCGGGCGGCTCGTTCGGGCTCGCGGAGCCGTTCCGCGCCGGGCTCGCCGAGGAGGCGCTGCACGACCTGGTGACCTGCGCGGCCGCGCGCCACCAGGTCGAGGCGGAGCGGCTCGTCGCGCACAGCGGCCTCGCCGCCTCCCACGGCGCGCGGGCCGTGTTCGCCCCGGAGCTGTGGGTTCCCGCCGACGACGGGCACCACGTGCTGCCGCCGGTGCTGCGCCGGGTGCTGCTGCGGGAGCTCGCCGCCCGGCCCGAGCAGGAACCCGCGAACTGGACGGCGGTGCACACCTGGTTCCGCGAGACGCTCGCCGACCAGGGCGACGAGGTCGGCGAGCTGTACCACTCGCTCGCGGTCGGCGAAGTGGAGTCCGTGGCGCGGCGGCTCAACACGCTGCTGGCCTACAGCGACCTGCCGACCTGGCTGGATCTGCTCGCCGCGGCCACCGCCGCGCCCAACCGCCTCGACCACGCCGACCCGCAGCTCGACCAGGTGCGTTCGCTGGCCGACTGGACCCATCCCGGTGCCGCGCCGCAGGCCGCGGTCGCTCGGCTGGTCGCGGCGCGGTGGATCGCCGCCGATCCGCTCGGCGACAGCAGGCGGCACGCGCTCTACCTGGAGATCGCCGCCTGCTACGACGAGATCGCACCGCACTCCGGCAGCGGCCTGGCCACGCTGCGCGCCGAATCGGAGAAGTACCGCAGGTGGTCCGAACTGACCGACTGAACCGCGGCCACGAGGAGAGGATCAGCGTGAGCTTCGAACAGCCCCCGCGCCCCCGATGGGGTCTGCGCATCGCACTGGCGGCGGGCAGCGCGCTCGTCCTGGTGCTCGGCGTCGTCACCGTCGTCTGGGCCGTCGCCCCGTGCGACAGCGGGATGTCGCACGTGCGGGGCGAGTGCGTCGGCGTCACCGACGGTTCCGAGGTGTTCTCGCCCGAGCTGGAGGACGTGGAACGGCGGATCGCGGCCGAGAACGACCGGGTCGCCGACGACGACTTCGTCGTCACCGTCGCCGTGCTGATGCCGATGACCGCCGGGGAGGACGACAGCCTCTCCATCTCGCAGATCCGCTCCTACCTGCAAGGCGCGCACGTGGCGCAGGTCAACGCCAACCAGGACCGGCGCGGCCTGAAGGTCCGGCTGGCGCTGGCGAACGAGGGCCGCTACGAGCACGCCTGGAAGGAGGTCACGGAGCGGCTGGTCGACATGGTGGAGCCGGAGAACCTGGTGGCCGTCACCGGTCTCGGGCTCAGCTCCCCCGAAACCGCGCTCGGCGCGCGCGAGCTCGCCGCGGCGGGCATCCCCATGGTCGGCTACCTCAGCGCCGACCGGTTCAACAGCCTCCCCGGCGAGCACGGGCCTGCGATCGCGGGCCTGCACCGGGTGTCGCCGAGCATCGAGCAGGAGCTCGGCACCATCGCGGAGCACTTGGACGAGCTGGTCGGACCGCAGCCGACGGCCCTGCTGGTCCGCGACGGCAACGGCGACGACATCTACACCGCGGACCTGCGGGAGAACTTCCAGGAGAAGTTCGGCGCGGCGTGGCAGCGCAGCGGCCGGACCACCGGCTCCTACACGGGTGGACCGGACGCGTTCGGGCTCGGCACCCAGTTCGAGTACATCGCCGACCGGATCTGCACGTCGGAGGTGAACGTGGTGCTGTACGCGGGACGCAGCAACCTGCTGCCCGACTTCGTCGAGAAGGTCCGCAGGCGCGGCTGCGACCCCCACCGCCACATCACCATCATCACCGGCTCCGAATCCACCGACCTCCACCTGAGCGCCGACCCGGGCACCGCCCCGGTCTCGGTGCTCTACGCCTCGGTGGCCGATCCGGCGGCCCTGGCGGATGCGAGGAACCAGGACCGCCCGCTGTACACGGCCTTCACCGGTGCGCTGCACCGGCTGTTCGACGCGGACGCGCCGGTGTCGAACTGGAGCGTGCTGGGGCACGACGCGACGCTCGCCGCCGTCACCGCCGCGCAGCACGCGGTGGGCCGCCACCCTGGTGTGCCCACCACCAACGGGGTGCTGGCCCACCTGCGGCTGCTCAACCACGAGACGAACAGCGTCGCCGGGGCGAGCGGGCGGTTCACGTTCGACTCCGACAGCGGCGACCGGGTCAGCGGGAGCATCCCGGTGCTGCGCCGTTCCGGGGACGGGCAGGTGGAGGTCGTGGTGCCCGGCGGCGACGCGGGGTGACACCTTCACCCGCCCGTGGATCTTAGGCTAGCCTCACCCAGTGGTCTCCTTCGAACTCGCGCGGACCCTGGCCGACGAGGTGCTGTTCCCGGCGGCGGCCGAGGTCGACGCCGCGGGCGCGGTGCCGCGCTCCCACTTCGATCTGCTGGCCGAGCACGGTTTCTACGGCGCGGTCGCGCCCCACGAGCACGGCGGCCCGGAGCTCCCGCTCGACGAGGCCGGCCGGATCGTGGAGGCGCTGTCCGGCGGCTGCCTGAGCACCGCGTTCGTCTGGGCGCAGCACCACGGCGTGGTGCGCGGGCTGCTGAGCACCGAACGGACCGAACTGCGCGACCGCCACCTGGACGACGCGGTGCGCGGGAAGCTGCGCGGTGGCGTGTCGTTCGCCGGGGCCATCCCGCAGCCGCCGCGGCTGCACGCGGTGCCGGTGGACGGCGGCTACCGGTTCACCGGCGAAGCACCGTTCGTCAGCGGCTGGGGGATCGTGGACGTGCTGCAGGTGTCGGCGCGGGACGGCGACTCGGTCGTGAACGCCTTCCTCGACGCGCGCCCGGCGCCCGGGATCCGCGTCGAACCGCTCCGGCTGGTCGCGGCGCAGGCCACCGCGACGGTGCGGTTGTGGTTCGACGACCACTTCGTCCCGGCCAAGCGGGTGCTGGGCGTCGTCCCGCACTCGGCGGTGCTCGCCGCGCAGGCCGGGGCGGCCCGGCTCAACGGGGCGATGCCGCTGGGGATCGCGGGGCGCTGCGCCCGGCTCATCGCCGACACCGGGCGGCCCGAGGTCGCCGAACGGCTCGAAGCGGACCGGGACGCGGTGCGGGACGGGCTGGACGAGGCGTTCGCCACCGGCGCCGACATCGCACCGGCCCGGGCGGCCGCCGCCGAGCTGGCGCTGCGCGCCGCCGGAGCGCTGGTGACCGCGGCAGGCAGTTCCGCGCTGCTGCTGGGCGAGCACGGGCAGCGGCTGGTGCGGGAGGCGACGTTCACCCTCGTCGCCGCGTCCCGGCCACCCATCAAGGACGGCATCCTCGCGCTGCTGGCGGGAGGCGCGCGGTGAAGCGGATCGCGGCCGCCGCCCTGCTGCTCGGCCTCCTCGCCGGGTGTTCGCCCGCCCCGCAGGCCCCGGAGCGCACCGGGACCGAGGTGCGGCACGCGCTCGGCACCACGACGGCGCCCGCGCACCCGGCGCGGGTCGTCGCGCTGGGGCCCGCCGACGTGGACGCCGCGCTCGCCCTCGGCGTCGAACCGGTCGGCATCGGGTTGCCGCTGAGCGCGGAGGTCCAGCCGTGGCAGCGGCGGCCGGGCTGGGAACCGGTGACGCTGCGGCCCACCGACCAGGGCTACTCCACCGAGGCGATCGCCCAGCTGCACCCGGACCTGATCCTCGCGGGCAGCGACTACTACATCGACGGGGAGTACGCGGCGCTGTCCCGGCTCGCCCCGACCACCGCGTTCGAGACCGCACCGGACGAGGAACCGTGGCAGACCACCACCCGCCAGGTGGGGCGCGCGCTCGGCAGGCCCGCGGAGGCGGACCGGCTCGTCGCCGACACCGAGCGGCGCGTCCGCGAGGCCGCCGCCGCGCACCCGCAGCTGGCGGGCGCCGAGGTCGCGGTCACCCTCGGGCACAGCCCCGGCGGCCTCGGGGTGATCCGCTCCGCGCAGGACGTCACGGTGCGCACCTTGACCGAGTTCGGCATGGCGCTGTCCCCCGCGGCGGCGAACCTGCCCGGTGCAGCGTTCAACGCCCAGGTCAGCGCGGAGAACCTGGCGCGGATCGACACCGACGTGCTCATCACCGCGTACCCGAACCCGGCGGTGCGGCCGCAGATCGAGTCGCTGCCGGTGTTCGAGTCGCTGGACGCGGTGCGGGACGGCGGCTACCTGCCGCTGACGCAGGCGGACTGGCCGCTGCTGCGCCAGCCCGGTGTGCTCTCGCTGCCGTACCTCGTCGACCACCTGCTCCCCCGGATCGCGGACGCGGCCCGGCACCGCCGCTGAGCCCCGCCCGGGGCGTCGTGCGCGTCAGGAGCGGGACCAGGCCCCGGCGAGCAGTTCGTAGGAGCGCAGCCGGTCCTTCGGGTCGTGGGTGATGGTGGTGATGAGCAGTTCGTCGGCCCCGGTGACCCGCCGCAGCACCTCCAGCCGTTCCACGACGGTCTCCGGGGAGCCGACGATGCGGGTCTGTACCCGGTCGGCGACCCGGGCGCGTTCGGCCTCGGTCCAGTGGCGGCGGCGCGCTTCGTCCGGGCTCGGGTACGGCTGGGCGCCGTCGCCGTGGCGGATGTCGTGCACCCACCCGGCGAAGGGCGTGGCGAGTTCGCGGGCGGTGGCGTCGTCCTCGGCGACGAGCACGTCGGCGGACACGACGAGGTGTGGCCGGTCCAGCCGCGGGGAGGGCGCGAACGAGTCGCGGTAGGACGCGGCGGAGTCGAGCACGGTGCTCGGGGTGACGTGGTAGTTCGACACGAACGGCAGGCCGAGCTCGCCCGCCGCGCGGGAGCTGGGGCCCGCGCTGGCGCCGAGCACCCACACCTGCAGCGCCGCGTGCTCGGCGGTGATCGCGTGCGCTTCGCGCCCACCGCCGTCACGGAAGGTGCCGTCGAGGAAGGCCAGCACTTCCCGCACCTGATCCGCGTAGTCGGAGCGCCCGGTGTCGCCGAGCAGCAGGGCGTGCCCTTCGAGCTGTTCCACGCGGGCCTTCGACAGGCTGCCGCCGCGAGCGGTGCGCGGCACCGGAAGTCCGTCCACGTAGGCGGGTTCGGGCGCGGTGACCGGTGCGCTGTCGCCGGTGGCGGCCTTGGCGAATTCGACGTACTTGGCGAGGCCGGAGCGGCCGAGCCCGAGGTCGATGCGGTCCGGGTGCAGCTGGGCGAGGGTGCCGAAGTCCTCGGCGACCTGCAGCGGGCTGTGCTGGCCGAGCAGCACCGCCCCGGATCCGACGCGGATGTGCCGGGTCGCGGCGGCCACCGCGGCGATGAGCACCGCGGGGGAGGACGAGGCGACGCCGGGCACCAGGTGGTGCTCGGCGAGCCAGAACCGCCGGTAGCCCCACTGCTCGGCGTTCCGGGCGAGTTCGACGGTGTCGCGCAGCGCACCGCCCGCCGTGCCGCCGGTGGGGATCGGCGCGAGGTCGAGGATCGAGAGCGGTACCGCGGTCATCGCTTCCTCCAACGCACCGCCTCCCCTCGGGTTCGGGGGAGGCGGGCTGTCCACAGTGGATCGTGGAGGCGGAGGCGGGATTCGAACCCGCGTGCAGGGCTTTGCAGGCCCTTACCTGGCCTCTCGGTCACTCCGCCACGACCCGATCAGCGGCCGCAGCCGGGGATCGGGGACCAGAATCGTCCACATCGGACCCGAGTCGGGTCCGGGAGGTCGCTGCTCAGGGCAGCGCGGGCGCACAGATCGAGCTCGCGTGCCGCCGGAGGTCGACGTGCAGGCGAGCGAAGAAGAACCGCGCCTCGATGTCCACGCCACGATTCTTGCGCCGCACCCGCCGGGCGTCAACGGAGCCCGGTGGCGTCCCACTGGCTGGACGATCTCGGCCGGAACCGCAGCGCACGGGCCGCGCCGTACGCTGGCCGGTGATGCGACGCAAGCTCCGATCCCCCCTGCCGCAGCGCGACGGCCTCGACGCCGCGCGGCTGCGCACCCCCGGTTCGGGGACGTGGGCGACGATGCGCGACCACCTGGTCGAGCGGTTGCCGATCCCGGCCGGCGAGGTGGACCGGATGCTGCGCGAGCAGCGCGTCGCCGATCGGCACGGCCGGTTCGTGGACGCCACCACGCCGTTCGCGCCCGATGCCTTCCTGTGGGTGCAGCGGGAACTCCCGGCCGAGGTGCCGGTGCCGTTCGAGGTGGCGGTGCTGCACCGCGACGAGCACCTGCTGGTGGCGGACAAACCGCACTTCCTGGCCACCACGCCGCGCGGCGGGCACGTCGCCGAGACGGCGCTGGTGCGGTTGCGCCGCGCGCTGGAGCTGCCGGAGCTGAGCCCGGTGCACCGGCTCGACCGGCTGACGGCGGGCCTGGTGCTGTTCGCCGTGCACCGGGCCGCGCGGCGCGAGTACCAGCTGCTGTTCCAGGACCGCGCGGTGCGCAAGGAGTACGAGGCGATCGCGCCGCACGACCCGGCCCTGGAGCTGCCGCGCGTGGTGCGCAGCAGGATCGAGAAGGAACGCGGCGTGCTCCAGGCCCGCGAGGTACCGGGCCCGGTGAACGCGGAGACGCGGGTGGAACTCGTGGAGCACCGGGGCGGACTCGCCCGCTACCGGCTGCTGCCCGCCACCGGCCGCACCCACCAGCTGCGGGTGCACCTGGCATCGCTGGGCGTGCCGATCCTCGGCGATGAGCTGTACCCGGAGGTCCGGGAGCGGGCCGCGGAGGACTTCACCGATCCGCTGCGGCTGCTGGCCAAGGAGCTCGCTTTCGACGACCCGATCACCGGGGCCCCGCGCCGCTTCACCAGCCACCGCGCGCTGGAACTCCCCTGACCCGACCACGCGGCGGCGCTTGCCCCGAAGCCGGGCGCGGCGCGGTCAGGCGAAGCCGCGGGACAGGTCGCGGAGGGCGTCGTCCAGGACCGCGCACAGGTCGACCCCCGGCGTCGAGAGCCAGTGCTCGTAGGCCGCGAGCGCCGCGCCGAGGGTGGAGTGCGCGATGGCCTGCGGGCGCAGCGCGCTGACCGGTTCGCCGAGGCGGTCGGCGGCGAACTCGGCGACGACGGCGCGCCAGTCGGCGTAGCGCAACGTCGAGTGCGCCTGCAGCGCGGGCACCCGCAGGATCAGTTCGAGGCGGCGGCGGTGCCGCGCCGTCTCGGCCGGATCGACCCGGTTGAACTCGACGACGACCGCGCGGATCGCCGCCAGCGGCGGCTCGTCCGCGGGCCGGGCGCGGAACCGCTCCCGCATCACGTCGAGCCGTTCGGTGAACGCGCCCCACACCACGTCGTTCTTCGAGTCGAAGTAGCGGAAGAAGGTGCGCCGACCGATGCCGGCGGCCCGCGCGATGTGCTCCACGGTGGTGCGGTCGAAGCCGTCCGAGTCGAACAGCGCGAAGGCGACGCGTTCGAGTTCGGCGGGGCTGGTCGTGCGCCGCCGGCCGGGCCCCGTCGTTGGTCCGGAAGTGTGGTCGCGGGTCGGTCCGGTCATCGCCTCTTCCATTGTGACACCGGGTGCCCATATCGTGTGGCGGCCACCACATCGCAGTGAGTGATCGGGAGGAAGCATCCCATGAGCGAATCCCAGCACGACGCGACCGGCACCGCCCCGGCCGACGGGGTGGAGGACGACCTGCTCGTCGAGGAAGTGTCGATCGATGGCATGTGCGGCGTCTACTGAACCGGGCGGGGGGGGGGGGGGGGGGGGCCCCCCCCCCCCCCCCCCCCCCCCGCCCCCCCCCCCCCGGCGGCCCGGCGCCGGCCGCCCTCGCCCGGGGCGGAGCGCCCCACCCCC
>NZ_JAIUKC010000030.1:50711-78646 GCF_020177435.1 Saccharopolyspora sp. 7B
CGCCCCCCCCCGGCCGGGGGGGGGGGGGCCGCCCGGGGGGGCGGGGGGGGGGGCCCCGGGGGGGTGGGGGGGGGCCACCCCCCCGGGGGGGGGGGGCGGGGTCCCCCCCCGCCCCCCCGCACCGGCTGAGCCCGGCCGTCTCGCTGCGCCCGGAGCGCTTCGGGGCGCTCGTCTACGACTTCACCACGCGGCGGCTGTCGTTCCTGAAGACGCCGGAACTCGTCGCCGTGGTCCGCGAACTGGAGCACCAGCCGGACGTGCACGCCGCGCTCACCGCCGCCGGTGTGCCCGCCGAGCAGCACCCGCGCTACCTGACCGCCCTCGCCGGACTGCGCGAGGCGGGCACCATCCGGCCCCGCGACTGAACCGCCCCGCGAGGAGGCGCACATGCGGCTTGTCGAGCACTTCCAGCACGGCCTGGACTCCCCCATCTGCCTCACCTGGGAACTCACCTACGCGTGCAACCTGTCCTGCGTGCACTGCCTGTCCGCGTCCGGGCGGCGCGACCCGCGCGAGCTGTCCACCGCGGAGTGCAAGGCCGTCCTCGACGAGCTGCAGCGGATGCAGGTGTTCTACGTGAACATCGGCGGCGGCGAGCCGACCGTGCGCGCCGACTTCTGGGAACTCGTCGAGTACGCCGTGGACCACCAGGTGGGGGTCAAGTTCTCCACGAACGGGGTGCGGTTGACGCCGGAGCGGGCGCGGTGGCTGGCGGGCACCGACTACGTGGACGTGCAGCTGTCCCTCGACGGGGCGACCGCGGAGGTCAACGACCGGGTGCGCGGGACGGGCTCCTACGACACGGCGATGGCGGCGATGCGCAACCTGCGCGATGCCGGGTTCCGCGACTTCAAGATCAGCGTCGTGCTGACCAGGGAGAACGTCGACCAGCTGGACCGGTTCCAGGAGATCGCGGACGAGCACGGCGCGCAGCTGCGCCTCACCCGGCTGCGGCCGTCCGGGCGCGGCGCCGACGTGTGGGACGAGCTGCACCCGACCGCCGGGCAGCAGCGGGAGATCTACGACTGGCTCGTCGCGCACGGCGAGGGCGTGCTCACCGGGGATTCGTTCTTCCACCTCAACGCGCTCGGCTCCACGCCGCTGCCGGGGCTGAACCTGTGCGGCGCCGGACGCGTGGTGTGCCTGATCGACCCGATCGGCGACGTCTACGCCTGCCCGTTCGCGATCCACTCCGAATTCCTCGCGGGCAACGTGCGCGAGGACGGCGGATTCGGCGCGGTGTGGCGGGAATCCGAGCTGTTCGAGCGGTTGCGCGCGCCGCAGGCCGGCGGCGCGTGCACGTCCTGCACCGCCTACGACGCGTGCCAGGGCGGGTGCATGGCGGCGAAGTTCTTCACCGGCCTGCCGCTGGACGGGCCGGACCCGGAATGCGTGCTGGGCAACGGGGAACGCGCGCTGGCCGGGGTCGGGGCCGCGGTGCCGAAACCGGACAAGGACCACTCGCACCGCACCGCGCCCCGGCGGCGGCCGGAACCGGTCGCGGTCGGCATCGGCTGGGGCCCGCCGGACGAGCAGCCGGTGCCGGACCGGGCCTGCGACACCAGTCCCCTCGCCGGTTTCCGCCCCTGACCCGAGCGGCCCGGCCGAACCCGGCGGGTCCGGTCACCCGCTTCCCACGGAAGGCTCCCACCACATGAGCGGATCTGCGGTCGGGCTCACCGAGCCGGTGCGGCTCGCCGGGCGCGCGGCGCCGTCCCGGGTGCTGTTCGGGCCGCACGAGACGAACCTCGGCGACGGGCGCGCGCTGTCCGGCGCCCACGCCGCCCACTACGCCGAGCGGGCCGCGGGCGGCGCCGGAGTCGTGGTCACCGAGGTCGCGAGCGCGCACGGTTCGGACTGGCCCTACGAACGCGCCCCGCTGGCCGCCGAGTGCGGTCCGGGCTGGGCGGCGGTCGTGGCGGCCTGCCGGCCGCACGGGACGCTGGTGCTGGCGGGCCTCGGGCACGCGGGCTCGCAGGGTTCGTCGGCGCGGTCGCAGTCGGCGCTGTGGGCGCCGTCGCGGGTCGCGGACGTGGCGAGCCGGGAACTGCCGATGGCGGTGGAACCGCGCGAGATCCGCGCTCTCCTCGCAGGTTTCGCCACCGCCGCCCGGATCGCCGTCGAGTCCGATGTGGACGGTGTGGAGATCGGCGCCGGGCAGTTCTCGCTGCTGCGCCAGTTCTTGTCCGGCCTGACGAACCAGCGCGCCGACGAGTACGGCACCGACCGGTCCCGGCTGCTGCGGGAAGTGCTCGCCGCGGTGCGCGCCGAGCGCGGCGCCGGCCGGGTGCTGGGCCTGCGGCTGTCCTGCGACGAGCTCGCGCCGTGGGCCGGCATCACCCCGGAGCAGGGCGCCGAGCTCGCCGCCGCGCTCGCCCCCGAGGTGGACTACCTGGCCGTGGTGCGCGGTTCCGCGATGGGCACCGCCGCGACCACGCCCGACGCGCACGCGGAACCCGGGTTCAACCGGGAGCTGTGCCGCGCGGTGCGCGAGGCCGTGGCCGGGGCGGCTCCGGTGGTGTTGCAGGGGTCCGTGGTCGATCCGGCGCAGGCGCAGGCCGCGCTGGACGACGGGACGGCGGACCTGGTGGAGATGACGCGCGCCCAGCTCGCGGATCCGGCTCTGGTGCGGAAGGTCCGGGCGGGACGGCGGGTTCGGCCGTGCACGCTCACCAACCAGCAGTGCCGGGTACGCGACGACCGCAATCCGCTGGTGAGCTGCCTCGGCGAACCCCGCACCGGGCACGAGACCACCGATCCGGTCCCGGGCGGCACCGGCGACGGGCGGCCGGTGCTCGTCGCGGGCGGCGGGCCCGCCGGATTGGAGGCCGCACGGGTGCTGGCGCTGCGCGGGCACCCGGTGCGGCTGGTGGAGCGCACCGACCGGCTCGGCGGGATGCTGGCGCTCGCGGCGCTGCTGCCCGGCCGGGGGCGGCTCGGCGCGCTGGTCGACTGGCTCGTCGCGGAGGTCCGGGAGCTCGGCGTCCCGATCACCACCGGCGCGGACGCCCGACCCGAACCGGGGGAATTCCTCGTCGCCGCAACGGGTTCCGCATCCGGACCGCGGCACTACGAGAGCGCCGGAACGGTGCTGGAGGCCGCCGACCTGCTGCGCGCGGTCCGGGACGGGCGGCTCGACCTGGTGGTGCCGGACGGTCCGGTCGCCGTGTTCGACCCGGTCGGCGACGCCACCGGGGTCGCCGTCGCCGAACTCCTCGCCGCCACCGGGCGGGAGGTCTCGATCATCAGCCAGGACCCGGTGATCGGCACCCAGCTCGCCCGCACCGGCGACCTGGCGGACGCGAACGCGCGGTTGCAGCGCGCCGGGGTGGTGCTCGCCAAGCGCAGCGCGCTGCGGGCGGTGCGGCCCGGCGACGTGCTGCTGGCCGACGTGTTCACCGGTGCCGAACGCACCCTGCCCGCCGAGCTCGTCGTGCACTGCGGCCACCGGCTGCCCGACCCCGCTCCGCCGCCGGACTTCGGCACGACCGTCGGCGACCGGGTGGCGCCGCGCACCGCGCACGAAGCCGTCCGGGAAGGCCGGCGCGCCGCGTTCGCCCTGGTCCGCGACCTGGCGGTGCCGGCATGAGCGCCACCGGCCGGTACCGGCACCTGTTCCAGCCGCTGCGGCTCGGGCCGGTCACCGTCGCCAACCGCATCGTGTTCTCCGCCCACCTGACGAACTACGCGGCCGGTGGGCTGCCCACCGAGCAGCACGCCGCCTACTACGCGGCGCGGGCCGCGGGCGGCGCCGGGTTGATCATCACGGAGGAGCACTCCACCCATCCGACCGACTGGCCGTACGAGAAGCTGATCCACGGCTTCCACCCCGAGGTCGTGCCCGGCTACCGGCGGATCACCGACGCGGTGCACGCGCACGGGGTGCCGATCTTCGCGCAGCTCAACCACAACGGCGGGCAGGGCTCCGGGATGTACTCGCGGCTGCCGGTGTGGGCGCCGTCGCCGATCCCGGACCCGCTGTTCCGCGAAGTGCCGAAAGCCGTGGACCACGCCGAGATCGACGAGATCGTCGCCGGGTACGCGACCGTGGCGCGGCACTGCCGGGACGGCGGCTTCGACGGCGTGGAGCTGCAGTGCTCGCACTCGTCGATCGTGCGCGGATTCCTGTCCCCCGCCACGAACGCGCGCACCGACGAGTACGGCGGCGCGCTGCCGAACCGGGCTCGGCTGCTGCTGCGGCTGGTCGCGGCGGTGCGCGCGGCGATCGGGCCCGACCTGGCGCTGGGCGTGCGGTTGTGCGGCGACGAGCTCATCGACGGCGGCACCACCATCGACGAGGCGGTGGCGGTGGCGCGGCTGGTCGAGGCGACCCGCGCCGTGGACTACGTGAACACCTCGATCGGGGTCGCCACCGCCACGCTGCACATGATCGAGGCGTCGATGAGCGTGCCGCCCGGCTACGCCCTGTTCATCCCGAGCGCGCTGCGCAAGGCGGTGGAGCTGCCGGTGGTCGGGGTGGGCCGGTTCAAGGACCCGGTGCAGGCCGACCGCGCGCTGGCCGACGGGCACGCGGACCTGATCGGCGTGGTGCGCGGCCAGATCGCCGACGCGGACTTCGCCGCCAAGGCGCGCTCCGGGCACGCCGCCGACATCCGCACCTGCCTGTCCTGCAACCAGGAGTGCGTCGGCCGGATGGGCCTGAACCGCTGGCTCGGCTGCATCGAGAACCCCCGCACCGGCAAGGAATCCGTGCCGCTGCCGTCACCTCGCGCCGCGAAGCGGGTCGTGGTCGTCGGCGGTGGTCCGGGCGGGTTGCAGGCCGCGGCGACGGCCGCGCAGCGCGGGCACCGGGTGACGCTGCTGGAGCGCCGCTCCACCACCGGCGGGCAGGTCGCGGTGGCGGCGAGCGTGCCGCAGCGCGCCGAATTCCTCGACGTGGTGCGGAATTCGCTCGCCGAGTGCCGCCGGTACGGCGTCGAGGTCCGCACCGGGGAGCACGCCACCGCCGAGTCGCTGCGCGCGCTGCGACCCGACGTGGTGGTCCTGGCGACGGGCGCGCGGCCGCAGCGCCCGCACTGGGCAGGCGACCTGGCGCGCGTGGTGGACGTGCGGGACGTGCTGGAGGGACGCGCGGCGCCGTCCGGGCAGGTGCTGGTGGTGGACGAGCTCGGGTTCCACCAGGCGACCTCGGTGGCCGAGCTGCTCGCGGACCGGGGCTGCGCGGTGCGGATCAGCACCCCCGGGATGGTCGTCGGCCAGGACCTCGGCATCACGCTGGACCTGGAGTCGTTCGCGGTGCGCGCCGCCGCCAAGCGCATCGAGCAGACCACCGACGAGGTGGTGCTCGACGCCTCCGCCGCGGACGACGGCCGGGTGCGGGTGCAGCTGCTCAAGCACACCACCGGCGCGAGCGGCGCGGAGGTGTTCGACTGGGTGGTGTGCGCGACGCACCAGGAGCCCGAAGAGGAGCTGTGGCTGGAGCTGTCCGCGTCCGGCGAGCTGCCCGTCCACCGGGTCGGTGACTGCGTGGCGCCGCGGCGGGCGCATGCGGCGGTGCTGGAAGGACATCGGGCGGCGGTGGCGCTGTGAAGGGGGAGGTGGTCGCGGTGCTGGTCGTGCGGGACGGCAGGCCGCCGGTGGGCGGGGACGAGGCCGTCGCGGAGGCCGGTGGCGCCGCGGTGCTGGTCGGTTCCGGCTGCCGCCGGGCGGTCGTGGAGCTGCCGACGCTGCGCCGGGCGTGGTGCGCGGAGGCCGGGGACTTCGCGCCGGGCGCGTACGCCGCCGCGCTCGCGCCGCTGCTGGCGGAGGTGCCGCGGGTGGTGCTGCCGGGTTCGCCGGACGGCCGGGACCTCGCGCCCCGGCTGGCGGCCGCGCTGGACCGGCCGCTGCTGGCGGGGGCCACCCGCACCGACGCGGCGGGCACGGACCTGGTGCGCTGGGACGGCAGGCTCACCGCGACCGTCCGCACCCCGGCGCGCTGCGTGGTGTCGCTGGTGCCCGGGGTGCGCGGGGCACTGCCCGCGGGCGAGCCCCCCGAGGTGTCCGATGTGGACGTTCTGCTTCCGCCGGTTCCGGACGCGGAGGTGCTGGAGGTGCTGGAACCGGATCCGGCGACCGCCGAGCTCGGCGAGGCGCGTCGGCTGCTGGGCGCCGGGGCGGGGCTCGCCCGCGGAGACCTGACCGGGCCGGAATCGGTGGCGCTGCTGGAAGAACTCGCCGCCGCCCTCGGCGCCTCCGTCGGAGCGACCCGCGTGGTCACCGACGCCGGGTGGACCGCTCCCGGGAGGCAGATCGGCACCACCGGTGCCGTGGTGTCCCCCGAGCTGTACCTGGCCTTCGGGGTGTCCGGCGCCGCCCAGCACCTCGGCGGGCTCGACGCACCCGGGCACGTGGTGTCGGTGAACACCGACGCCAGCTGTCCCATGACCGCGATGGCCGATCTCGGCCTCGTCACCGACGCGCAACGGCTGCTCGCCGAACTGGTGCGCAGGCTCGCCCGGATCGAGGAGGAGCACCATGTCTGACCGCGGTGCGGGGCCGTCCACCGCCGCCGTGCCGATACCGCGGCCGCAGCGCTACGACTTCGACGCCATCGTCGTCGGCGCCGGACCGGCCGGATCGGCCGCCGCGCTGGAACTGGCCCGCGCCGGGCGGAGCGTGGCGCTGCTGGAACGCGGACCGTTCCCCGGTTCGAAGAACGTCTACGGCGGCGTCGTCTACGGACGGGTCCTCGACGGGCTGATCCCCGGCTGGCAGCAGGAGATGCCGGTGCAGCGGTGGGTGACCCGCAGGCAGACGATGGTGCTGTCCGGGGAGCGCTCGCTGACCGTCGACTTCCGCAACGAGAACTGGGGCCGGGCACCGCACAACGGCGCCACCACGCACCGCGCCGAGTTCGACCCGTGGCTCGCCGAGCACGCGCAGCGGGCCGGGGCGGTGCTGGTGCCGTCCACGGTGGCGGTGTCGCTGCTGCGGACCGCCGACGGTGCCGTGCACGGGGTGCGCACCGACCGGCCGGACGGCGACCTCACCGCGCGGGTCGTGCTGGCCTGCGACGGGGTGAACTCGTTCCTGGCGAAGCAGGCCGGTCTGCTCGGCGGCGACCAGGCCTCGCACACCACCCTCGGTGTGAAGGAGACGCTGGCGCTGCCGCGCGGGGTCATCGACGAGCGCTTCGGCGTCACCGGCAGCGGCGGCGTGGACGTGGAGATGCTCGGCTGCACCGGGAAGGTGCCCGGCGGCGGATTCCTCTACACCAACGCGGAATCGGTGAGCATCGGCCTCGTCCTCGGCCTGCGCGGGCTCGCGCGGGCGAAGGTGCGCCCGGAGCACCTGCTGGCCGAGCTGAAACGGCACCCGTCGATCGCGCCGCTGGTGCGCGGCGGCGAACTCGTCGAGTACTCCGCGCACCTCATCCCCGAAGGCGGCTACCGGACGATGCCGCCGCTGATCGCCGACGGGCTGCTGCTGGCCGGGGACGCGGCCGGGATGTGCCTGGCGGCGGGGATCTGGCTGGAGGGCGTGAACTTCGCGCTCGGCTCCGGCATGTGCGCGGGCCGCGCCGCGGCCACCGCGCTCGCCACCGGCGACACCTCGGCGGCCGGTCTCGCCGGGTACCGCTCCGCGCTGCGGAGCTCCTTCGTGCTCGCCGACCACGAGCGGCTGCGCGACGCGCCGGGGCTCGTGCTGTCCGAGCGGATGCAGCAGCGGTATCCCGGCCTGCTGTGCGACTTCGTCGAATCCGTGTTCGCGGTGGACAACCCGCGGCCGAAACCCGGGTTCCGCGCGTTGCTGCGCCGGGCCGCGAAGCGCAACGGGGTGCGGATGCGGGACCTCGCCAAGGACGCGCTCACCGGCTTGCGGACCTTCGGCTGATCGGACGGGAAGGAAGGGACGGCGATGGTCGATCCGTACCACGACATCTCCTTCGAGGAGCGGATGTCCCACGTGGACTTCCGGGTGTCCGGGCAACCGCACATCGCGGTGGACACCGAGGTGTGCCGCTCCTGCACGACCCGCGCGTGCGTGACCGCGTGCCCGGCGAACCTGTTCGTGCCCACCGACGACGGCGGCATCCTGTTCAACTACGAGCAGTGCTTCGAGTGCGGCACCTGCTACCAGGTGTGCGACGAGAGCGGCGCCATCACCTGGGAGTACCCGGCGGGCGGGCACGGCGTCGTGTTCCGGAAGGGGTGAGCGGGATGTTCGTGGTGGTGGCGCTGCGCTGGGTGGACGAGCGGGCCGAGGTGGATCCGCTGTCCGGCCGAGTGCGGACGTCGGACCGGTCCGCGGGCGCCTCCGCCGCGGACGCGGCGGCGCTGGAGCTGGGCCTGCGGCTGGCCGGGTTCACCGGCGGCCGGTGCGCGGCGGTGAGCCTCGCCCCGGCGGGCGCGGACGAGCTGCTGCGCGCGGCGCTGGCCTCCGGCGCGGACGAGGTGCTGCGGGTCGAACCGGCCGGGGAACCCGATCCGCGGGCCGCCGATTCCGGCGCGGGCACGGCGGTGGCGCTCGCCGCCGCGGTCCGCGAGCGGTTCGGCGCGCCCGACCTGGTGCTCACCGGGGACCACTCGCCGGACCGCGGGACCGGTGCCACCCCGGCGCTGCTGGCCGCCGAGTTCGGCTGCGCGCAGGCGCTCGGCCTGGTGTCCCTCGACACCGAACCCGCCGCCGACGGCCGGTTGCGGGCACTGCGCAGGCTGGACCGGGGGCGCCGGGAGCGGCTGGCGGTGCCGCTGCCCGCCGTGTGCTCGGTGGAGGCCGCCGGGGTGCGCCCGCGCACCGCCGCGCTCCCCGCCGTGCTGGCGGCGCGTTCCGCCGAGGTCCCGGTCGTCGCGGCCCGCGCCACCGCGGACCCGCCACCGCTCACCGCCGCGCACGGCTACCGGCCGCGCGCCAAGGAACTGCCCGCGCCCGCCGGGGCCGATCCGCTGCGGCGGCTGCGGGAGCTGACCGGCGTCGGCCAGCGGTCCGACCCGCCACGCGTGGTGGTCACCGACGACCCGGCGGAAGCCGCCGACGAGCTGCTGGCATTCCTGCGCGCCGAGGGTCACCTCGATGGCTGAGCGGGTGGCGGTGGTGACCGGCGCGGCCCGCGGCATCGGGGCGGCGGTGGTGCGGCGGCTCGCCGAGCACGGCTGGCGGGTGGTGGCGGTGGACCGCTGCGCCGACGACCCCCGGGTGCCCTACCCGCTGGGCACCACCGAGCAGCTGGCCGAGCTCGCCGCCGAGCACCCGGGCGCCGTGCTCGACGTGGCCGCCGACGTGCAGGACCCGCGGGCGCTGCGCGACGCGGTCGCCCTCGCCGAGCAGCGCTTCGGCGGCCTGGACGCTGCCGTCGCCGCCGCGGCGCTCATGGCGGGCGGGCGCCCGTTCTGGGAGGCCGACGAGTCCGAGTGGGCGGCGTCGTTCTCCGTCGGCGTGGACGGCACCGCGCACCTGGCGCGCGCCGCCGTGCCCGCGCTGCTGCGCCGTCCCGAGCCGCGGACCGGGCGGTTCGTGGCGCTGGCCTCCGCGGCCGCGCACACCGGGCTGTGGCGGCTCACCTCCTACAACGCGGCCAAGCACGCCGTGCTGGGGCTGGTGCGGGGGCTGGCGACCGACCTGCGCGGCACCGGGATCTGCGCCACCGCCGTCTCCCCCGGCTCGACGCGCACCGAGATGCTGCGGGCCACCGCCGAGATCTACGGTCTGTCCGATGTGGACGAATTCGCGGAGCACCAGCTCACCGAACGGATCTTGGAGCCCGACGAGGTGGCGGCCGTGGTCGAATTCCTGTGCTCGCCCGCTTCGTCCGCGATCACCGGCACCGCGGTGCACGCCGACGGCGGGTTCACCGCATGAGCGCACCGGTCCCCCCGGGCACGCGGCTGGTGCCGGACCCGTCGCTGCGGCGCGCCCGCGACGGGCAGGTGCTGCTGGGCGGCTCCCCGGTGCGGCTGCTGCGGGTGGGGGCGCGCGCCGCGCGGCTGGTGGACCGGTGGTTCGCGGGCGAACCGGTGCGGGAGGGCGGCGCGCTGGCGCGGCGGCTGCTGGATTCCGGGCTCGCCCACCCGGAGCCGCCCGCGGGCGAGCTGGGGCCCGCCGACGTGACGCTGGTGGTGCCGGTGAAGGACGATCCGGCCGGCCTGGCGCGGGTGCTGGCCGCGACCGCCGAACTGCCGCACCGGATCGTCGTCGACGACGGCTCGCAGGAGCCCGCCGCCGAGCTCCGGCATCCGGTCGCGCGCGGGCCCGCGGCCGCCCGCAACACCGGCTGGCGGCGGGCGCGCACCGAACTCGTCGCGTTCCTCGACGCCGACGTGCTGCCCGAACCGGGGTGGCTCGCGCCGCTGCTGCGCCAGTTCACCGATCCCGCCGTGCACGCGGTGGCGCCCCGCGCCCGCGGCGCCGCGGGCGGCGGGGCGATCGCCTGCTACGAGGCCGACCGCGGCGGGCTCGACCTCGGGGCGCTGCCCGCGGGCGTGCGGCCGATGAGCCGGGTCGGCTACGTGCCCAGCGCCGCGCTCGTGGTGCGCCGGGCCGCGCTGGCCGAGCTCGGCGGGTTCGACGAGGCGCTGCGCTTCGGCGAGGACGTGGACCTGGTGTGGCGGATCGTCGACTCCGGCGCGGTGGTGCGCTACGTGCCCGGGTCGGTGGTGCGGCACCGGCCGCGCAGCGGGTTGCGGTCCTGGCTGCGGCAGCGCTTCGACTACGGCACCTCCGCCGCCCCGCTGGCCCGCCGCCACCCGGGCAGGCTCTGCTGCGCCCGGCTGTCGCCGTGGAGCGCGGCGTCCTGGGCGGCGCTGGTGGCGGGGCGGCCGGTGCTGGCCGCGGGGTTAGCGACGGGCAGCGCCGCCGTGCTGCCGCGGAAGCTGCGGGCGCACGGCGTGCCGGACCGGGAGGCGTGGCGGCTGGCGGTGCGCGGGCACCTCGGCGCGGGGCGGCTGCTGGCGGAGGCGGCGCGGCGCGCCTGGTTCCCGCTGCTACTGGTCTCGCGGCGGAGCCGCGCGGTGCTGCTGGTGGCGGCGCTGCCCTGCGCGTGGGAGGCGCTGCGGCACCGGCGCGGACCCGGCTGGTTCGCGCTGCGGCTGCTCGACGACCTCGCCTACGGGTGCGGGGTGTGGGCCGGGTGCGCGCGGGAGCGGTGCGCGGCGCCGCTGCTGCCGCGGTTCACCGGGAGGACGACGCGATGAGCCTGGGCGCGCTGCGCTGGACCGAACTCGACGACGCCGCGCGGGTGCTGGCGATCCCGCTCGGTGCCACCGAGCAGCACGGGCCGCACCTGCCGCTGCGCACCGACACCGCCATCGCCGAAGCGCTCTGCGCCCGGCTGGCCCGGCGGCTGCCGGAGGTCGTCGTCGGCCCGGCCGTGCCCTACGGCGCCAGCGGGGAGCACGCCGCCTTCCCCGGCACGCTCTCCATCGGGCACGAGGCGCTGTGGCTGCTGCTGGTGGAGCTGGTGCGGTCCGCGGACCGGTTCACCGGGGTGGTGCTGGTGAACGGGCACGGCGGCAACCTGCCCACAGTGCACCGGGCCGCCGAGCAGCTGCGCGGCGAGGGCAGGCGCGTGCTGGCGTGGTGCCCGGACGGGCCGGCCGACGACAGCCACGCCGGACGCACCGAGACCTCCGCGATGCTGCACCTGCATCCGGGCGAGGTCACCCTCCCGGACGCCGCCGCGGGCTGCACCGAACCGCTGCCCCGGATCATCGACCGGTTGCGCGGCGGCGGAGTCCGCGCCGTGAGCCCCAACGGCGTCCTAGGCGACCCCGCGGGCGCGACCGCCGCTGAGGGCGCGGTCCTCCTCGCCCGGTGGACCGAGGCCCTCACCACCGCGGTGACCCGCTGGCTGATCGGCTGAGCCCTGCGCTCGTCCGGACCGCCGGCTGGACCCCAGCCCGACACGTCGACGCCCACCCGCCCGGCGTGCGCGGACTGGTGGGCCGTCGACTCGTGGAGATCGTCCGGTGAGCGGGCCGCCCGTTCGGAGCGGATCGCCCACCCGGATCAGCGCGGTGCGGGGACGGTGCGGCCGCGCTGGGGTTCGGGGTTCCCGCCGTGCAGGAAGCGGTGGCGGGCGTCGGCGATCCGGCGGGACTCGTCCCACATGGTGTGCAGGAACTCCGGGCGAACCCTCCTGGCGCGGACGGACGAACGAGTGGACATGGGACCCCCGGTTTCGATCAACGTGGCACGGTGCGGCGCCCGTCCGGTCATCCGGCGAGCGCCCCACCCGGGTGCCCGGTCACCCGGCGGAGCAAACCGCTCACTCCGCGGCGCGCCGGACGAGCGCCTCCAGATCGGTGTGGCAGCGGCGGATCCAGTGCTCGTGCTCCGGTTTCAGCAGCACGCTGCGCAGCACCCGCGCGGTCGGCACGTCGGCGCGCAGCCGGTGGCCGCGCCGCGCCAGGTCGGCCGCGGTGACCTCCATCGCCGCCAAGTGCACGGCTTCGCCGGGCTCGGCGCGCATCCCGCCGTGCAGCACCCGCTGGGTGCGCTCGTCCAGCGCGGCCATGCCGGGCGCGGCGGGCACGATGCCGAGCACGTCGAGCTCCGGCCGCTGGTACGCGGACAGCACCGTCGAGTCCGCCAGCAGCTCCGCCCAGCCCAGCGCGGCCCGCCTGCCCGCGCGCAGCACCCGGCCGAGGCCGTCCGGCGTGGGCGGCAGCACCCGCAGCGTCAGCCACAGCGCGGCAGCGGCGGCCCCGGATCGGGAGCATTCCAGGGAGATCTCGCCCAGGTGCGGTTCCGCTGAGGTGAAGTACGTCCACGGCGACTCGTGCCGGTAGTACCGCTCCACCGCGGGGTCCGCGAACAGCACCGCCCCGCACCCGTAGGGCTGCAGGCCGTGCTTGTGCGGGTCCACCACCACCGAGTCGCACTCGGCGATGGCGCGGAACGGCGCGGCGGCCACCCCGTCCGGCGCGTCGTCGGCGATGAGCGCGAAGAACCCGCCGCAGGCCGCGTCGATGTGGATCCGGAAGTCGTGCCGCCACCGCAGGTCCAGCACCTCGTGGATCGGGTCGACGGCACCGAGCCCGGTGGTCCCGGCGGTGAGCACCACGGTCCCGATGTCCTGGTCCCCCAGCAGCGAATCCAGCGCCGCCACGTCGATCCGCCCTACCGCGTCCACCGGGATCGGCACCGAGCGCACGCCCAGCAGACGGCACATCCGGGCGTGCGTGTAGTGCGCGTCCGCGCTGTGCGCGATGGCCGCTCCGGGCCGGGTTTCCCTTGCCACGTAGAGGGATTCGAGGTTCGCGATGGTGCCGCTGCCGGTGAGGTGGCCCAGCGCGCCCGGCATCCCCAGCATCGCCGCGAGCCGGTCCACCGCCTCCCGCTCCAGCCCGGTGGTGGCCGGGCCCCCGTCGAGCGCGTGGTTGTTCGGGTTCAGCAGCATCGCCGCCAGGTAGCCGACGACGGCCGCCGGGTGCGGCGGCTTGATCAGCTGTCCGAGGTAGCGGGGGTGGTGGAACGGGTAGGTGCCGCGCAACCGGTCGAGCAGTTCGGCGAACGCGGGGCCGAACTCCTCGTCGGGCACGACGGCGTCCGGGTGCGGCGCGAACTCGCCGAATTCCCGTTGCCACGCAACGATCTCGGCCACCGCCCGGTCCACCCACGCGCGCAGGTCCATCCGCTCCTCCTCGTGTCCGGCGCCCCACAAGGAACCACGCGCGAGCGGGTGCGGCCAGCACCGCGGGAAAGCAGAACCCGTTGGTTCAGCGGGAAATCAGGGTCGATAGTCCTCTGTGCAAGCTCGGTGACATGGCGTTTACTCGTTGTCAGGTCGGGTTGTTCCGCCACATGGGGGGCACCTACCTTTCGGAAAGCCACTGGAGGAGTGCGCCGATCTCCGGGCCCGGCCCGGGCGGCATCACCAGCGGTCCGATGTCCAACGACGACACCGACCGACGAGCGGAATGTCGACGATGACGTTCTTCTCCGGGGGAAGTCGGCAATGCGGAAAGGTGCATGGCGATGGGCAAAGGCAGCAGCGTTTTCGTGTACGTGAACAACAACCGCCGCCGCAAGCACGGCTGGGGCAACGGTTGGGGCCACGGCTGGGGCTGGGGTCACGGCTGGGGCTGGGGCCACGGTTGGGGACACGGCTGGGGCCACGGCTGCGGCTGCAAGTAACAGCTTGGCTCAACGTCCGGGTGACGCCCGCACCTTCCCTGGTGCGGGCGTCACGCCCGTCGGCAACAGGGGGTAAGTCGTGCGGGGACCGATTCGGTGGTTGTTCGATCCACCGGTCGCCGAAGAGGCGGGTTTGGTGGAGACCGCGCCATCGATCGGGGTGCGGGAGGTGTTCCGGCGGTTCTGGCCGGACGCGCGACCGTTCCGCTGGTACATGGTGCTCAGCTTGGGGTTGGTGCTGGTGTCGCCGCTGCTGGACGCGGCGGCGATCTGGTTGTTCAAGGTCCTCATCGACGACGTGCTGACGCCGCGGGACTTCTCGCTGTTCCCGCTGGTGGCCGTCGCGTACGCGGGGATCACGATCGTGATGGGCGTCGTCGGGTTCGGCGAGAGCTACCTGACGGTGTGGATCGGTGAGCACTTCCTGAACCGCTTGCGGATCCGGGTGTTCACCCACCTGCACACGTTGTCGGTGGACTTCTTCGACCGGCGCAGGCTCGGCGACACGCTGAGCAGGCTCACCACCGACGTGGCGTCCATCGAGAGCCTGGTGCTGTCGGGCATCACGCAGACGGTGGCGTCGCTGGTGAAGATCGTGGTGTTCGCCGGGGTGCTGTTCTACCTGGACTGGCGGCTCACGGTGGTGGCGCTGCTGGTCGTCCCGCTGTTCCTGGCGGTGGCGCGGTTCTTCGCGATGCGCATCAAGTCGGCGTCCCGGGAGGTCGCCGGCCGCACCGGGTCGATCGGCACGGTCGCGGAGGAAAGCCTCGGCAACGCCCCGCTGATCCAGGCCTACGGCCGCGAGTCCGCGGAGGTGCGGCGGTTCACCCGGCAGAGCCGGTCCAGCCTGTCCGCGGAGCTGTCCGCGGCCCGCATCGGCGGCCTGTTCGAGCCGCTGGTGGACCTGCTGGAAGTGCTGGCGATCATGGCGATCGTCGGCGTCGGCATCTGGGAGCTGGCGTCCGGCCGGATCACCCTCGGCGGGCTGCTGGCGTTCCTGGTGTACCTGTCGCAGCTGTACTCGCCGGTGAGCAACCTCGGCCAGCTCTCGAACGTGATCTACGGGGCGGCGGCGAGCGCGGAACGCATCCTGGAGCTGTTCGACCAGCGCCCGCACGTGCCCGCCCCGCGGAACCCGAAGCGGCTGGACCGGGTGCGCGGCGCGGTGCGGCTGGACCGGGTCGGGTTCCACTACCCGGACACCGCCGACGAGGTGCTGCACGACGTGGACCTCACCGCGGAGCCCGGGGAACGCGTCGCCGTCGTCGGCGCCAGCGGCGCGGGGAAGTCGACGTTGACGAAGCTGCTGCTGCGGTTCTACGACCCGGACCGCGGCAGCATCTCGCTGGACGGCGCGGACCTGCGCGAGCTGGACCCGAAGGAGCTGCGCTCGCACATCGCGATCGTGCTGCAGGAGACGCTGCTGCTGGACGGCACGATCGAGGACAACATCCGCGCGGGCAAACCGGATGCGGACCGCGCGGAACTGGTGGACGCCGCGCGCGCCGCCGACGCGCACGACTTCATCGCCGCGCTGCCCGACGGGTACGAGACGCGCGTCGGACAGCGCGGCAGGTTGCTCTCCGGCGGGCAGCGCCAGCGCATCGCGATCGCCCGCGCGATGATCCGGGACGCGCCGATCCTGCTGCTGGACGAGCCGACCGCGAGCCTGGACGCCGAGGCGGGGCAACGGATCCTCGGCCCGCTGAACCGGTTGATGGCGGGGCGGACCACGATCGTCATCTCGCACAACCTGCTCACCGTCACCGACGCGGACAAGATCCTCTACTTGGACCACGGCCGGGTCACCGGCCTCGGCACGCATTCGGAGCTGCTGGCGGGCAACAACGGCTACGCGCACCTCTACCACCTGCACCACCCGTCGGAGGAAGTGGTGCACGGCGCGCCCGCGCAGCGCAACGGCGGGACGCGGGAGCACACGTGACAGCGCAACGACAACCGGGCGGCCACCCGCCGCCCCCGTCCAGGAGGTGCCCATGAAGATCACGTGCGTAGGTGCTGGACCGGCCGGGCTGTACTTCGCGATCTCGGCGAAGCTGCGCGACGCCGGGCACGACATCACCGTCATCGAGCGTGATCCGCCGGGCGCCACCTACGGGTGGGGCGTCGTGTACTGGGACAACCTGCTCGATCCGCTGTACGCCAACGATGCGGAGAGCGCGCAGCAGATCCGGTCCGCGTCCACGCTGTGGCAGGAGCAGCAGATCGTCCTCGGCGGCACCGACTACGGTTTCCTCGGCGGCTACGGGTTCAGCGTGAACCGGGCGACGCTGCTGGACGTGCTGGCCGAACGCGCCACCGACCTGGGCGTGGACGTCCACTACGAGCAGGACGTGCAGAGCCTCGACGAGCTCGCCGACAGCGACCTGATCATCGGCGCGGACGGGGCGGGCAGCAAGGTGCGCTCGCTGCACGAGGACGAGTTCGGCACCCGGGTGGAGACGGGCAGCAACCCCTACATCTGGCTGGGCACGGACAAGGTCTTCGACCGGTTCACGTTCGCGTTCGAGCGGACCTCGGCGGGCTGGATCTGGTTCCACGCCTACCCGTCCAGCGCCGGCGTCAGCACCTGCATCGTGGAGACCACCGAGCAGACCTGGAAGGCGCTCGGTTTCGACGAGCGCGGCGACGAGGACGCGGTGCGGCTGCTGGAGAAGATCTTCGAGAAGCCCCTCGAAGGACATTCGCTGATCAGCAGCTCCCGGGGCGAAGCGGCGCGGTGGCAGCGGTTCACCCAGGTGCTCAACCGGAGCTGGCGGTACGAGAACGTGATGCTGCTCGGCGACGCCGCGCACACCACGCACTTCAGCATCGGCTCCGGCACCCGGCTGGCCATCATGGACGCGATGATCCTGGCGCAGAAGCTGCACGACCACGAGCACCTGGACACCGCGCTGCGCGACTTCGACCAGCAGGGCCGCAGCGCGCTGCGCCCGCTGCAGGCGGCCGGGCGCACCAGCATGGCCTGGTTCGAGCGGGCGGACCGCTACCTCGACCGGGAGGCGGTGGACGTGGCGTACGCGATGGCCGCGCGCGGCGGCGCCCAGTCGCCGTGGCAGTACCGGATGCACCAGGCGACGCAGGTTCCGGCCGTGCGCAGGGGAATGCGCTGGTACGACAACGGGCACCGCTGGTACCTGGCCTGCCGCCGCGGCGAAGCCCTCGGCAGCCGCCCGGAGAAGTCCACCTCCCGCTGACGCACCGCGGGTGAACGGCCCGTTCGTCCGATCCGGTGGGACGAACGGGCCGTTCACCGGGCGTCAGCGGTCGAGGCGACCCGACTTGAGCGCCGCCAGGAACTCCGACCACCGCGGTCGCGGCACCGCGAAGTACCCGGCGGCCCGGTCCTTCGTGTCCCGCACCGCGGCACCGCCCGCTGACCGCCCGACTTCGACGCAGTTGTCGTTCGGGTTGGAGCGGCTGGACTTGCGCCAACCCCGTGCACTCACGACGCCTCCCGCTGATCGAGGATGTCCGCGACGAGCCGGATCTCGCCTCACACGCCAAGTCCTCGATCGTAGCGACCGCACCGACACATGCGGATACATCGGCAAGCTCGTGCAAGACCTGCCCACCCTCCTGTTCTCGGCGTGCACCAGGCTCTTTCCCACCCGCTCGCCCCGGACGAGCAGGGCGTCCATCCGTCAGCCCGAACCCGCTCTGTCGGTGTTGCCCGGCATGCTGTGCGGCACAGAGACGAACGGGGGCTCATGTCGACGTTGAACGATCTTCCCTACCAAAGGACCTCCCACGGGAAGGCGGAACGATGACGCTCGTCGTGCGATTGGATGACGGGACTCCGGTGCAGATCGGTGACGTCCGGGGGGTGTGGTGACCCGGTACGCGGCGGCGGACCGCGTCGTGCTGCATCTCCAACAGGAGGCCGCGGAGCTCGTGATCGGTTTCCGCGGCGGACGCGGCGCCTGCTACTGGCGACACGGCGAGAGCGACGGCGTGGTGTCCACCAGCGGGGAGAACACCGAGAGCGAGATGTACGGGGCGAACGAGATCCCCTTCCCGCCCGGCGCCGAGATCGACGCGGGCACCGTCGTCGATGCGGCCGAAGGGGTGCGGCCGCAGTGCGTGCGGTGGACGAGCTATCGCGCGGCGATGCAGGCGGTGCCCGAGGAAGGAACGATCACGCCGGAGCTGCTGCGCGCCGTGCTCGGCGATGTCGAGGGCGAGCGGTGACCTGGACGCGGCCGGGCCCCCCGCCACTCCATCGGGGGACGGATCGGGCGGGTGAGCGGCGTGGTGATCGGGTGGTCGTGCTGGTGAGCGGCGCAGGACCGACCGACGACCACGGTGTGGGAGCGGTTGACCTGCGCGATCTTGCGTCCTAGCGTCATCCGCCGTGCGCAGAACGACTTCGGGGGTGTCCTCGGCGCGGCTCGGCGGACCGGGGTTCACCCGGCGGTCGCTGCTGGCCGGCATCGGCTTGGGCGCGGTGGGCTTGACCGCCGCCGCCTGCGGCTCCAACACGGGGCGCGGTGGCTCGGCGCCCGGCTCGCTGCAGCAGTGGTACCACGCCTACGGCGAGGACGGCGTGCACGAGGCCGTGCAGCGCTACGCCGCCGAGTACCCGCAGGGCGAGGTCTCGGTGCAGTGGAACCCCGGCGACTACGACTCGTAGATCGTCACCGCGTTGCAGAACAGCGCGGTCCCCGACGTGTTCGAGGCGCAGGTCAAGGTGGACTGGGTGCGCCAGAACCAGGTGGTACCGCTGGACGACGTGCTCGGCGACGCCCGCGACGACTTCCCGGAGCAGGTGCTGGCGACCGCCACCGTCGACGGGCGGCTGTACGCGATCCCGCAGGCCGTGGACACGCAGGTGCTGTTCTACCGCAAGAGCAGGCTCGCCGACGCGGGCGTGCGCCCGCCGCGGACCGTGGACGAGCTGATCGACGCGGCGAAGCGCCTCGACTCGCCCACCTCCCGCGGCCTGTTCGTCGGCAACGACGGCGGCGTCGGCGTGCTCGCCGGGCCGTTGCTGTGGTCCGCGGGCCTGGACTACCTCACCCCCGACCAGCGGAGCACCGGGTTCGACGATCCACGAGCCGCCGTCGCGTTCGGCAAGCTCGCCGAACTGGGCGACTCCGGCCTGCTGCTCGGCGCACCCGCCGACTGGTCCGATCCGAGCGCGTTCATCGACGGGCTCGCCGCCATGCAGTGGACCGGGCTGTGGAACATCCCGAAGGTCGCGGCCGCTCTCGGCGACGACTTCGGCGTGCTGCCGTTCCCGCGCCTCGACGACCAGGGCGCGCCGTCGGTGCCGATCGGCGCGTACGGCGCGATGGTCAACGCCCGCAGCTCGGACGTGGCCGCCGCGAAGGACTTCGTGCGCTGGCTGTGGGTCGACCGCACCGACCACCAGCTGGAGTTCGCCACCGCGTTCGGCTTCCACCTGCCGGCCCGGGACAGCCTCACCGGCCGGGCGGCGGAACTGCGCACCGGTCCGGCCGCCGACGCGGTGCGCTACACCCGGGAGCACGCCCACCTCGTCGGCGGTCCGATGTGGACTTCGGCGGCGGGCTCGGCGTTGTCCGACGCGCTGTTCCGCATCGCCCGCCAAGGCGCCGATCCCGTGGCGGAGACCCGGCAGGTCGTGTCCACTTCGGACGCCGAGTTGAAGCGCCTGCACGGGTGAGCGCCCGCACCCGCCGCGACGCCCGCGACTTCTGGCTGTTCGTCGGCCCGCTGCTGCTCGGGCTCGTCGTGTTCGCCTACGTGCCGATCGGGTGGAGCCTGTACCTGAGCTTCTTCGACGCCCGCAACACCGTCACGCCCGAGGTGTTCGTCGGCGTCGACAACTACGCCGCGATGCTGGGCAACGAGGCGTTCCTCGCCAGCCTCGGCACGTTCACCGCGTTCGCCGCGGGCATCGTGCCGCTCACCTACGCCGCCGCGCTCGCCCTCGCGCTCGCCGTGGACCGGTTGCCGGTCGCGAAGGCGTTCTTCCGGTCCGTGTTCTTCCTGCCGTTCGCCTGCTCCTACGTGGTGGCCGCGCTGATCTGGAAGACCTCGCTGTTCCCGGGGGTGAGCTCCGGGCTGGTCAACAGCGCGCTCGGCGCGTTCGGCGTCGAACCGGTGGCCTGGACCGGCACCGCCGACCCGCCGCTGTACTGGATCGTGCTCATCACCGCGCGGCTGTGGTTGCAGCTGGGCTTCTACATGCTGCTGTTCATCGCGGCGCTGCAACGCATCCCGCGGCACCTGTACGAGGCGGCGTGGCTGGACGGGGCGAAACCGGGCTGGCAGGTGTTCCGGCACATCACGCTGCCGCAGCTACGCGGCACCAGCGTCGCCGTGCTCCTGCTGCTGCTCATCGGCGCGTTCCAGGCGTTCGACGAGTTCTACAACATCCTCGGCGACGCCCGCGGTTACCCGCCGTACGGTCGGCCGCCGCTGGTGTACCTGTACTACACGGCGCTCGGCTCCGGCGGCCAGGACCTCGGCCGCGGCAGCGCCGGTGCGGTGATCCTGTCCGCGCTGATCGCGGTGGTGACCCTGGTGCAGGGCAAGGTGTTCGGCTTCGGCACCGGGCGGCAGCGGTGAGGCGCGGTGCGGCCGCCGCCGCCCGCTGGAGCGCGCTGCTGCTCGCGGCGGCGCTGTTCCTGCTGCCGTTCTACCTGCTGGTGCGCAACGGGCTCGCCACCCGCGAGGAGATCACCTCCCCGCACTGGACGTTCTGGCCCGCCCACCCGCGCTGGGAGAACATCACCGAACTCCTGTCGGCCACCGACGTGCCGTTCGCGCGCAGCCTGCTGAACTCGCTGGTGATCGCCGTGCTGCAGACCGCCGGATCGCTGGTGCTGTGCGCCGCCGCCGGGTACGGGCTGGCGCGCATCCCCTACCGGCATTCCGGGAAGGTGCTGGGCGCGGTGGTGGCCACGCTGCTGGTGCCGACCTCGGTGACGTTCGTGCCGAGCTTCGTGCTCGTGTCCAGCCTCGGCTGGCTCTCCGACCTGCGCGGGCTCGTGGTGCCCGGGCTGTTCAGCGCGTTGAACGCGGTGCTGTTCCGGCAGTTCTTCCTCGACTTCCCCGCCGATCTGGAAGACGCGGGGCGCATCGACGGGCTCGGGCGGTGGGGCGTGTTCCGGCGGATCGTGCTGCCGAACTCGACGGGGTTTTTGGCGGCCATCGGGGCGATCACGTTCATCGGCAGCTGGAACTCGTTCCTGTGGCCGCTGGTCATCGCGCAGGACTCGTCGTCGTGGACGGTGCAGGTGGCGCTGTCCGCGCTGCTCACCGCGCAGAACCCGCAGCTGAACCTGCTGTTCGCGGCGGCGGCGCTGTCCATCCTGCCGATCGTGCTGCTGTTCGCCGGGTTGCAGCGGTTCCTGGTGCGCGGCGTCACCGAGACCGGTGTCAACGGCTGACCCGAGCGGGAAACCGGCCCGTCACGGCGGTGACACGCGGCGGGTCGAGACTGGACGTCCACCCCTTCCGCGGAGAGGACCGGACATGCCGCACCTCGTGGGAATCACCGCCGTGATCACCGCCGGGCTCGCCGGGTTCTGGGCCGGGTACCGGTTCGACGCGGACCTCGCGGTCAACGCCCGTCCAGGATCCCCGCCTCGTGCGCGACGATCGCGGCCTGGACGCGGTTGGTGCAGTCCAGCTTGGTGAGCAGCCTGCTCAGGTGCGCTTTCACCGTGCCCACCGCCATGTGCCGCCGCGTCGCGATCTCCGCGTTGGACAGGCCTGCCCCGACCTCGCGCAGCACTTCCAGCTCGGTCTCGGTGAGCTCGGCGAGCCGCCGCCGCGCCGGTTCGCCCGCGTCCGGGGTGAGCAGGTGCCGTTCGATGAGGCCGCGGGTGATCTGCGGCGCGAGGATCGGCTCCCCCGCCGCGACCTCGCGCACCGCGTGGATCAACTGGGCCGGGCCGGTGTCCTTGAGCAGGAACCCGCTCGCCCCCGACCGCAGCGCCCGCGCCACGTTGCGGTCGTCGCCGAACGCGGTGAGCACGACGCTGCGGGTGCGCGGCGATTCCCGCGCGATCCCGGCGACCGCGGTGATGCCGTCGCCGCCGGGCATCTGCACGTCCAGCAGCGCCACGTCCACCTCCTGCCCTCGGCAGGCGGCGACTGCGGCGGGCCCGTCGGAGACCTCCGCGACCACCTCGACGTCGTCGGCGTTGTCCAGGATCAGCCGGATCCCCGCGCGCATCAACGTCTCGTCGTCGGCGATGAGCACTCTGATCATGCGCCTACGGTAGCGGCACGCCGCCAGAGCTGAACATCAGCGCGAACACCAGCACGCACACCAGCAGCAGCATCGGCACCGCCAGCACGAACAGCAGCACCCCGGCGCCGAACATCCGCGGCTTGGTGAGCACTTCCGCTTCCCGCACCGGCGGCCGTTCCCGCACCGGCGCTTCCGGTGGCGGCGCCGCGGGCGGGTGCGCGGGCAGCTCCGCGCGCACCGCGAAGCCGCCGTCCGCGCCCGGGCCGCCGGTGAACGTGCCGCCGAGCATCCGGGCGCGTTCCTCCAGTCCGGCGAGACCGCTGCGCAGCCCGCGCGCCGGCGAATCCGGAGCGGCCACCGGCGCGTTGTGCACCCGCACCGACACGGGATCCGCGGCCGACACCTCGACGACCACCGCGGCGCCCGGCGCGTGCTTGTGCGCGTTGGTGAGCGCCTCCCGGACGATGCGGTGCACCGCGTGCCGCACGCGAGGATCCACCTCGTCCAGGTCGGGGCCGTGCCAGTGCAGCTGCACCGCCATCCCGGCGGTGCGCGACTCGGCCACGAGCCGTTCCACGTCGGCCCGGCGGCCGCTGCTGTCGTCGCGGCCCGCGTCGACGGCACCGGAACGCAGCACGCCGAGGATGCCGCGCAGCTCGGTGAGCGCCTCCCCCGCGGTGGCGCGCACGAACTCGGCCTGCTCGCTGACCTCGGGCGCCTTCTTCGCCGCCGACAGCTCCAGCGCACCGGCGTGCAGCGACAACAACGACAACCGGTGGCCGAGCATGTCGTGCATCTCGCCCGCGATGTCGGCGCGTTCGGCGCTGCGGGCCTGCTCGGCGGTGAGGTGGCGGACGCTCTCCAGGTAGTCGTTGCGCTCCCGCAGCAGCCGCACGAGCGGTTGCCGGGTGCCGAGCAGCTGCCCGGCGACGGCGGGCACCCCCAGCAGCACCGCGGAGCCGACCAGGGTGAGCGCGAAGTCCGCGCCGCTCATCGGGACGGCCGGGCGCAGCAGCGCGTCGTAGGCCGTCCCCAGCAGCACCGTGCCCAGCACCGCCGTCCACAGCAGGGCCGGGCTGCGGGTCCGCCTGCCCGCGGAGAACGCCAGCACCGGCAACAGCAGCATGCTGAGCACCGCCTCGCCGAACACCAGCGCGGGCAGCACCGCGACGGGCCAGCGGCGCCGCGCCGGGACGAGCACCGCCGCCCACAGCGCGGAGAGCACGGCTACCGGCACCGACGGTCGCGGCGCCGGCACCAGTTCCGGCGGCATGTTCAGCTGGATCGCCAGCCCGGCGGCGACCAGCAGCACGAAGCACACCGACTCCGCCAGCCGCACGCGGCGCGGCGCCGCCCGCACCGCTTCCCGCACGAGCCGCGGTTCCGCGGCGACCCGTGCCGCCAGCTCGCGCGGCGACGGCACCCTCTTCCCCGATGACACCACCCGATCATCGTGCCCGACGCCCGGCGGCCGGAAGCACCGGATGGCCACGACTTCGTGTCCGATCGACCGGCACGAGCATCCGGTCGGCCGACGATCGGGTGCGGGAGCGGCGCATAGCTTCGAGCCGGTTCCCGTGCCGGTGCCCCGCTCGGTGGCGAAGCCGAGGACGGGCGATCACCGGAGCGGCTCGCACCGCCGCCGGGCCGCGGCGCCACCGATCCCGCGGCGCGGCGAGCGCCGAGGTTCCGAGCAACAGCCGACGAGACTTCCCCAGGAGAGGATCCGCATGGTCCCGACCACCCAGGACACCAGGACTCCCCGCCCCGGCGGCGGGATCCCGTACCACCTGCCGCAGCGCGGCTCGCGGCACCGCTGGTGGCGCACCCTGCTCGGCTTCCCGCTCCTGGGCCTGCTCGCGCTGGTGTGCATGGGGCTGGTGACCGGCGTCGTCTTCGGGCTGGCCGCCCTGGCCGGTGTGGAGCAGCACGACGGCACCTTCGCCGACCCGGTGTGGGAGTACACCGCGGGATTCCTGGTCGTCGCGGCGCTGCTGCCCGCGGTGCTGCTCACCGCGAGGTGGGCGCACCGCCGACCCGCCGGAACTCTGTCCAGTGTGGAGGGGCGACTGCGCCTGCGGTGGCTGGCGCACTGCACCGGCTGGGCGCTGGGCGGTTTCGCACTGGTCACGGCGTTCGGCCTGACCCGGGGTGAGCCGTGGCTCGCGGCGCAGTGGCCGGGGTTCGCCCGGTACGCGCTGCTGGCGCTGATCACGCTGGCGGTGGTGCCGTTGCAGGCCGCCGCCGAGGAGTACCTGTGCCGCGGGTTCCTGCTGCAGTCCTTCGCCTCCTGGTGGCGCACCCCGTGGCCCGGTGCCGTGCTCACCTCGGTGCTGTTCGTCGCGCTGCACGGGTACGACGACCCGCTGGTGCTGGCCGACATGTTCGTGTTCGCGCTGGCGATGAGCTGGCTGACCGTGCGCACCGGCGGCCTGGAGGCGGCGATCGCGCTGCACGCGGTGAACAACGCGTTCGGGATGCTGGTCGCCTGCACGCAGGGCGTGCCGAGCCTGGAGCAGTCCGGGGACTTCGCCGCCTGGGACGTGCTGCCGACGACCGCGCTGACCGTGGTCTACGCGTGGTGGATCGACCGGCTGGCGCGGCGCCGCGGCATCGCCAGGGCCGCGGGGCTCCGGCGGGCCCACCGGGAACCCGCCGGAGTCCCCCGCGTCAGGAGAACTGCACGCCGCCGTCGATCATCACCGACTGCCCGGTCATGTAGTCCGAGTCCGGGGATGCCAGGTACGACACGAACTTCGCCACGTCCTCCGGCACCGACACCCGGCCGAGGTGGATCAGTTCGGAGTACTTCTCGATCGCCGCGCCCTTGCGCAGCCCCTCGTTCTCGGCGAGCTTCTCGTCGATGTGGTCCCACATGGCGGTGCCCACGATGCCCGGGCAGTAGGCGTTCACGGTGATGCCGTACTGCGCCCACTCCATCGCCGCCGCCTGGGTGAGCCCGCGCACCGCCCACTTCGACGCCGAATACGGTCCGAGCAGCGGGAACGGGCGGTAGCCGACGATCGAACACGCACCGATGATCTTCCCGCCGCCGCCCTGCTCGATCATGCGCCGGGCGGCGGCGCCGTAGCACAGGTGCACCCCGCGCAGGTTGATCGACATCAGGTGGTCGAACTCCTCCGGGGTGACCTCCAGCAGCGGTTTGACGTGCGCGATCCCCGCGTTGGCGACCATCACGTCGAGGGAGCCGAGGTCGGCGGCGACCTGCGCCACCATGCCGTCCACGGCCTGCGCGTCGGACACGTCGGCGAGGGCGACCGTCGCACGGCGGCCCAGGGACTCGACCTCCGCCGCCACCGCCCGCGCGGCCTCGCCGTTCGCCGGGATGTCGTTGATCGCGACGTCCAGCCCGTCGGCGGCGAGCCGCAGCGCGATGCTCTTGCCGATCCCCTGCCCGGCGCCGGTCACCAGTGCGTTCCGCGGCGTCGTTGCCTGGTCGCTCATGTGCAGACCTCCGTGTTCGTGTCCCAGGTCACTCGACCCGGCGAACCGAATGCTGCGCGACCGACCGCCACCGCCCAAGGCCCGTTCTCACATGCTGACAACGGCACCGTCCGCGGCCGGGCCGCGCGGGGCCGGTAGGTTCGCGGCGGACGGACGCGGAGGAGGTCGATGCCGGTGGCGGGCGGGCGGATCCCGGTGGTGCTGGTCGCGGGCTACCTGGGCTCGGGCAAGACGACCCTGCTCAACCACCTGCTGGCGACCGCGGGCGGCACCCGGATCGGGGTCGTGGTCAACGACTTCGGCAGCATCGGCATCGACGCGATGAACGTCGCCGGGCAGGTCGATTCGATGGTCTCGCTCAGCAACGGCTGCCTGTGCTGCGCGGTCGACGCGAGTGGGCTGGACGCGATGCTGGAGCGGCTGGCCGAGCCGGGAGCGGGCATCGACGTGATCGTCGTGGAATGCAGCGGGCTGGCCGATCCGCGCGAGCTGATCCGGATGCTGCTGGCGGGCGAGAATCCGCGCACCGGCTACGGCGGGCTCGTCGAGGTGGTCGACGCCGCCGAGTTCGACGGCACCGTCCGGCGCCACCCCGAGTTCGCCACCCACCTGCGGTTCGCCGACGCGGTGGTGCTGAACAAGGTCGACCGGGTCGGCGCGGGCGAGCTCGCCGCGCTGCGCGAGCGGATCACCGCCGAGGCGCCGGGAATCCCGCTGCTGGAGGCCGAACGCGGCCAGGTCGATCCGGCGTTCCTGTTCGACCGGCCGGAACGGCCCGCCGACACCGGGCCGCGGCAGCTGTCGTTCACCGACCTGCTCGCCGAGCACGACTGCGCCGAGCACGCGCACGCCGCCTACCGGAGCGTGGCCGTGGAGTTCGACGATCCGGTGGATCCGGGGGCCCTGATGGCGTTCCTGGACTCGCGCCCCGCCGGGCTGTACCGGATGAAGGGGACCGTCCACTTCGGAATCCCGGGGTACCGGCAGCCGTACCTGCTCCAGACGGTGGGCAACTACGTGCGCTTCCACCGGACGCAGTGGCCCGCGGGGGAAGCGCCGCGCACCGCGCTGGTGCTCATCGGCACCGAGCTGGACGAAGCCGACCTGCGCGCCCGGCTCGCGGCCTGCGCGGCCGGGTCTCCCGCCGAGCACGGCGACTACGCGATGCTGCCCGTCCTCCGCTACGTCAGCTGATCCACCGCGGCTTCCGCGCCCGGTCCGCCGACCGCGCCGCGCACGCAGCCGGGGGTGCGGACTCGGCCGGTCAGCGGAGGGTGCGGGCGGCGTTCTCGCGGGCCTCGCCGAGCGCCCTGTTCAACGATCCGGTGCGCATCGGGCCGTGGCCGGGCAGCAGGACGTCCGCGCCCAGCCCTTCCAGCGCGTCCAGCGACTGCACGGCGCGGGCGCCGTCGTGGTGGAACATCGGCAGCAGCAGCTGCGGCCCCTCGACCCGCGACGTGGGATGCCCGGTGATCACGGTGTCGCCGCTGATCACCACCCCGCGCTGCGGCAGGTGGAACGCGCTGTGCCCGGAGGTGTGGCCGTGCGTCGGCACCGGCACCGGCCGCCCCGGCAGGTCCAGCGCGCCCTCCCGCGGGAACGGTTCGGCGGACGGGACGGCGCACGGCTTCAAGGCCCCGGCCCGCACCACGTGCGCCGCCCACGGCAGCACGCCGGGCCGCCACGCGTTCGCCAGGATCTGCTTCGGCGACACCTGCTGCAGGTATTCGCGCTTCGCGTGCGCGACCTCGACCCGGTCCAGGTAGACGGGGAAGCCGTACTTGCGGGCCAGGTGCGGCAGCGATCCGATGTGGTCGACGTGCGCGTGGGTGACGAGCACCGCCTCCACGTCCCGCATCCGGTGGCCGACCTCGCGGACGGAGGCCTCCACCGCGTCGGCGTCGTCCGGGTAGCCGCCGTCGATCAGCGTCACCGAGTCGTCCTCGACGAGGATCACCCAGTTGCTGCTGCTCCCGCGGACCAGGTACGTGCCTTCGGCGGCCTGCACGACGCGGCTCTCGCTCATCAGGATCCCCTCCCGGGACGATCATGCCGCATCGACGTCCGGGCGGGACAGCGCGGTCGGGGGGGGGGGGGGGGGGGGGGGGGGGGCCCGGGGGGGGGGGGGGGGGCGGGGGGGCGGCGGCGGCAAGACAGGGCCCGCCACACCGCGGCGGCCCCGCCA